>CAZAIR010000080.1:0-10963 GCA_964485225.1 uncultured Burkholderiaceae bacterium | reverse complement strand
CTCACCGGCTCGAGCAGCAACCTGTGGCTGAAGGAACGCGGCGTGACGATCTGGGACGAATGGGCCCGCGAAGACGGCGACCTGGGCCCGGTGTATGGCGTGCAATGGCGCAGCTGGCCCACGCCCGGCGGCGGCCACATCGACCAGGTCAGCGACCTGATCCAGCAAATCAAGACCAACCCCGACAGCCGCCGCCTCATCGTCAGCGCCTGGAACGTGGCCGATCTGCCCAACATGGCCTTGATGCCCTGCCACGCGCTGTTCCAGTTCTACGTGGCCGACGGCCGCTTGAGTTGCCAGCTCTACCAGCGCAGCGCCGACATCTTCTTGGGCGTACCGTTCAACATCGCTAGCTATGCGCTGCTAACCCACATGCTGGCCCAGCAATGCGACCTGGAAGTGGGCGACTTCGTTTGGACTGGGGGCGACTGCCACCTCTACAGCAATCACACCGAGCAGGTCGAGACCCAGCTGGCCCGCACCCCCTACCCCTTCCCCACGCTGCGCATCAAGCGCCGCCCGGCCAGCCTGTTTGACTATGAGCTCGACGACTTTGAGCTGGTGGACTACCAGCACCACCCGCTGATCAAGGCGCCCGTCGCCGTATGACCGAGGTCAAGCTGATTGCGGCCATGGGCCGCCAGCGCGAGGTGGGTGCCGGCAATGCGCTGTTGTGGCACTTGCCCGAGGACCTGGCGCACTTCAAGGCGAGCACGATGGGCCAGCCGGTGCTGATGGGCCGCAAGACCTGGGACAGCCTTCCGGAACGCTTTCGCCCCTTACCCGGCCGCCGGAATTTGGTGATGACACGCGGCGCCGAGGTGGCCGGCGCCGAAACCGTACGCTCGATGGAGCAGGCGTTGGCGGTTTGCGCCCAGGAGCCCACGCTGTGGGTTATCGGTGGAGCAGCCTTGTGGGCGCTGGCCCTGCCGCACGCCCGTGAATTGCTCTTGACCGAGGTGGACGAGGCCTACCCACAGGCCGACACCCATTTCCCCCAACTGCCCCCGGCTTGGCAGACCGAATCCGAGCCGGTGTGGCTGCAAAGCCGAAACGGAGTTGCCTATCGCATTCGAAAGTGGCGGCGGGACTGACCCCGAGCTCAAAACCCCTCAAGCCCGTGCACACTTCACAAAACGCCGATTGAGGAGCCTGCCTTGAGTGACGCCCCCGCCGACCTGGGTTCGGGATTCAGTGAGTATTTCGAGTTCTTGCCCGCGCTCGATGAAGCCACTCGCCGCGAGGTCTACCGCATTCGCCACGAGGTGTACTGCCGTGACCTGGGCTGGGAGCCGGTGCGCGAGGACGGTTTAGAGCAAGACGAATTTGACGCCCAGTCCATCCACTGCCTGCTGCGGCGCAAAGGCAGCGGCGAACCCGTGGGCTGCACCCGCTTGATCTTGCGACAGCCCGAGCCGCCGCCGTCTGAGCCCTTGCCCTTTGAACACCACTGTGACAAGGCACTTCACCGCCACGTCATCGATCCGGCCCAGCTGCCCGCGCATCAACAGGCCGAGGTGTCTCGCCTGGCCGTGATGCGCAATTACCGCCAGCGCAAAGGCGAACAAGAGTCGCCCGTGGCGCTGTCAGACGATGACTTCGCCTCACGCGGGCCGCACTCGCGCTTCCCCTACATCCCCGTGGGGCTCTACCTGGGCGTGGCCTCCATCGCCCAGCGTCTGGGCCGCGAGTACGTTTTCGTGCTGACAGAGCCGCGTCTCGCCCGGCACTTCTCGCGCATTGGCTTCGCCATCGACACCGTGGGCGATCCGATCGAGCACCGGGGCCTGCGGGCGCCCTCGCTCTTGCGGGCCAGCGAGTTCATGGCCAATCTGCGCTCTTCCATCCACCCGCTCTACAACGTCATCGACGCCAGTGTGGCCGCGGCTTTTGCAGCCCACCCCGAGGCCATCGGCCACTGACCCTTCAGGCGACCACGTTCAGCTGGGTTCCCACCGAGCCAGACGTGGCCAGCGCAGGCGGCTGAGGCAAGGCTTGGATGAGTTGCACCGCGCTAGCGGCTTGCATGTCCATGGTTTTGCGCAACACCATCAGGGCGGCAGCGCCCTGAACGGTACCGGGGGTGGCCGACGAGGCATCGCTGACCGCGCTGGCGCTCAATGCGGTGATGGAGGACATGGGACACCCTTTCAGAGCTGGATCGATGGTTTATCGACCTGCCCAGCGGCAACTTGAGCGTTTCAGCGGCTCAGCACCTTCGGCACGGCGTTGGGCCGTAGCCGGTAGGCATCGGGCATGCCCGAGCCCAGCAAGGGCCGCAGGTAAAGGCGGAACGCATCGGTGACGTCGGTGCCGGAGGCCGCGATGAACTCGTCTTCCATGGTGCGGGTCTTGCCGGCGACGGCTTCCAGGGGCAGTAGTTCGTAATCGGCCGAGTAGAAGCCGGTGCGCTTGATGGCCACCGAGCCGTCGCGGTCGCCCCACATCGCGAACTGCACCGCTTTCTCGCCCACCTCGCGGGCCTCACGCTGATCCACGTCGCTCACGCAACCCACAAAGCTGCGCTGCAGGTAGCCGAAGGTATCGCCGCGCACGCGCTTGATGTTCAGCTTGGCCTTGATCTCCTCACAGAGCAAATCGGCCAGCGCGCCGGTGCCGCTGAGCTGCACATTGCCGTGCGCGTCGCGCTCCAGGTCCTTGGCCAGCTTGACGAGCATGGGCGTGCCCGAGGCATCGTGGATGCCTTCGCTCACCGCCACCACGCAGCGGCCGTAGCGTTCCATGGTGGCCTTCACGTCGCGCAGGAAGCGGTCGATCTCGAACACGCGTTCGGGCAGATAGATGAGGTGTGGACCGTCATCAGGGAACTTCTTGCCCAAGGCGCTGGCGGCGGTCAGGAAGCCGGCGTGCCGGCCCATCACCACGCCCACGTACACGCCAGGCAACGCGGCGTTGTCGAGGTTGGCACCGGCAAAGGCCTGGGCCACGAATCGCGCCGCACTGGGGAAGCCCGGCGTGTGGTCGTTCAGCACCAGATCGTTGTCGATGGTCTTGGGGATGTGGATGCAGCGCAGCGGGTAGCCAGCGGCACGGGCCTCCTCGGCCACGATGCGCACGGTGTCCGACGAGTCGTTGCCGCCGATGTTGAAGAAGTGCTCGATCGCGTGCGCGCGCAGCACTTTGAACATCTCGCGGCAGTAGGCCAGGTCGGGTTTGTCGCGCGTGCTGCCCAGCGCGGCGGCGGGTGTGCCGGCCACCAACTCGATGTTGTGGCTGGTCTCTTGCGTCAGATCGACAAAGTCTTCGTTGACGATGCCACGCACGCCGTGCCGCGCACCGTACACACGCTGAATGCCATGGTGCCGCCGCGCCTCCAGCACCACACCGGCCAGGCTTTGGTTGATAACGGCGGTGGGGCCACCGCCCTGGGCGACCAAGATCTTGCCGGACGACATGCGGGTTGCTCCTTCAGGGCAGCGCGCGGCCGCGCGCTGTGGTGTACAGCCGGTACCAAGCCTCGGCACCCAGCTGGACAGTCAAGGCCTGCGCAGCTGCCGCGATGCGTGCGGGCTGCGTGCTGCCCAGCACCGGCTGGATGCCGGCCGGGTGGCGCAGCAGCCAAGCCAGCACGATGGCTTCGGCCGCCACGCCGTGCAGGGCCGCCATCTCGGCCACCAAACGGGCAGTGGCTTGCACAGCGGCCGGGGCGTCAGCCGGCGCGGCGCCGCTGTACAAGCCGCGCGCCAAGGCACCCCATGCTTGCAGCTGCACGCCGTGCAGTTGGCAGTGGGACAAGGTGGCCGGCCAGGCCCAGGCCAGCTCGGCTTGGGCGCCTTGGCCATGGTTGAACGTGGTACCCGCCTCCAGCCAATCGCGGTGGGCCAAGCTCATCTCCATCTGGTTCACCACCAGAGGGGCATCCAGCGCCGCTTGCAAGGCCTGCATCTGTCCGGCGTGCATGTTGGATACGCCCAGGTGGCGCACCTTGCCGGCTTGACGCAGGCGATCGAAGGCCGCGGCCACCTCATCGGGCTGCATCAAGGCATCGGGGCGGTGCAGCAGCAGGACATCCAGGTGCGTGGTGCCCAGGCGTTTCAGGCTGGCTTCCACGCTGTGGGTGATGTGGGCGGCGCTCAAGTCGTACCAGCCCGGCGCGTCGGGCGTGCTCAGGTGGATGCCGCACTTGCTCTGCAGGACGATGCGGTCGCGCAGGCTCGGTCGCGCTTGCAGCAAGGCGCCAAACACGGCCTCGGCCTTGCCCAGTGTGTAGATGTCGGCGTGGTCAAACAGCGTGATGCCGGCTGCCAGTGCAGCCTCTACAGCCGCTTCAGCTTGGGCGTGATCTGCGCTGCACAGGGGGTCGGTGTTCCAGCCACCACCCAGGCCCATGCAGCCCAGCACCATCCGGCTGGCGCCTGGGAGGTGGACCTGGATCGGCAGCGCGCTCAACAGCCCTGCCCCTTGGCCATGCCCTTCAAAAAGGAGCGGCGCGCGTCGCCTGCGTCCAAAGCTTCGGCCACGTGGCGCGAGTGGCGCTCAGCACCGCTGAGCTTGCGCACCCAGCCGCGAAACGGCACGGCACCTTCAGCGGCTTTCACCAATGCGCCGCCCGCCGCATCGGCAGCACGCTCAGCAGTGGAGCCCTTGGGGGGCGGCGGCGCATCCCAATCGGGTTCCAACAGGGCGTCCAGCGCCTTTACCTGCTCCGCCAGCGCGCTGCAACTGCGCTCAACGGGCACGCCGTAGGGCGCGGCTTTGGCGGACTTGAGGAGCTCGGGGATCTCAGCCCGGGTCAGGTTCAAGTCCTTCACCGGGGTTGCGGCGGCTTGTCCGAGCGTATTGAAGGGACCGGAGGAGGCGCACGCCACACAAAGCATGGCGATCAGGGGCAGCAAGAGGATGTTTCGCATTCAGCCGAGCATAGCCACTGCGAGTCAGTTCGTCGCCAGCCTTGATCCAGTTCCCAGCAG
The DNA here is from genome assembly GCA_964485225.1 of uncultured Burkholderiaceae bacterium. Taxonomy (GTDB): domain Bacteria; phylum Pseudomonadota; class Gammaproteobacteria; order Burkholderiales; family Burkholderiaceae_C; genus Inhella. Next base: position 6,032 of record CAZAIR010000080.1, on the reverse strand, counting down.
CGCTTGCAAGCCGGCTTCATCCAGCACCGCCACGCCCAGCTCGCGCGCTTTGTCGAGCTTGGAACCCGCAGCCTCGCCGGCCACCACCCAGTGCGTCTTCTTCGACACCGAGCCGCTGACCTTGCCGCCCGCGGCCTCGATCAAGGCGGCGGCGGCATCGCGGCTGAGGGTGGGCAGCGTCCCGGTGAGCACGAAGGTCTGGCCGGTGAACGGCAAGGTACTGGCATCAGCAGCGCCCTCGCCTTCGGTCCAGCAGATGCCAGCGGCTCGCAACTGTTCCACGGCCTCCCGGTTGAGCGCGTTGGCGAAGAAGCTGTGCACCGCGTGCGCCACCACCGGGCCCACGTCGTTCACCTGCAGCAGCGTGGCTTCGTCAGCGGCCATCAGGCGGTCGAGGCTGCCGAAGTGCTTGGCCAAGTCCTTGGCTGTGGTTTCGCCCACATGGCGGATGCCCAGGCTGAAAAGAAAGCGAGCCAGGGTGGTTTGCTTGCTGGCTTCCAGCATGCCCAAGAGCTTGTGGGCCGACTTCTCGCCCATGCGCTCCAACGCGGCCAGGTGCACAAAGCCAAGCTTGTAGAGATCGGGCAAGGTGCGCACCAGGCCAGCGTCCACCAATTGGTCCACCAGCTTGTCGCCGAGGCCCTCCACGTCCATGGCACGGCGTCCGGCAAAGTGCAGCAAGGCTTGCTTGCGCTGGGCGGCGCACACCAGGCCGCCGGTGCAGCGGTGCTCCAAGCTGCCTTTGTCGCGCTCCACCGCGCTGCCACACACGGGGCAGGCCGTGGGCATGGCGAAGTTGGGGACGTAAGTGGCACGCAAACCGGGCATTCGACCGACCACCTCGGGGATCACATCGCCCGCGCGGCGCACGATCACCTGATCGCCCACGCGCACGCCTTTGCGGCGCAGTTCGAACGCGTTATGCAAGGTGGCGTTGCTGACCGTGGTGCCGCCCACGAACACGGGCTCCAGCTTGGCCACAGGCGTCAGCTTGCCGGTGCGACCGACCTGGATCTCGATGCCATTCAAGCGCGTAGCCTGCTCTTGGGCCGGGTACTTGTGGGCCACCGCCCAGCGTGGCTCCCGGGTTTTGAAGCCCAACTGGGCTTGCAGCGCCAAACTGTTGACCTTGTAAACAACGCCGTCGATGTCAAACGGCAGCGCATCGCGCTGGGCTGCCACCTGCTGATGAAAGGCCACCAGCTCCGCCGCGCCCTGGGCCACGCAGCGTGTGGCGCACACCGGCAGACCCATGGCAGCCAGCGCATCCAGCAAGGCAGCGTGCGTGGGCGGCAAGGACCAGCCACGCACCTCGCCCAGGCCGTAGGCAAAAAAGCTCAAGGGCCGCTGGGCCACCACGGCGGGGTCGAGCTGACGCACCGCACCCGCCGCGGTGTTGCGGGGGTTGACGAAGGTTTTTTCACCCAGCGCGCGCTGGCGCTCGTTCAAGGCTTCGAAGGCGTCGCGGCGCATGTAGACCTCGCCACGCACTTCCAGCACCTCGGCTTGGACGCCGTGCAGGCGCAGCGGGATCTGGCCGATGGTGCGGATGTTCTGTGTGACGTCTTCGCCCGTTTCGCCATCACCGCGCGTGGCAGCTTGCACCAGCACGCCGCGCTCGTAGCGCAGGCTCATGGCCAGGCCGTCGAATTTCAGCTCGGCAGCGTATTCAACCTCGGGGTCCACCAAGTCCAAGCCCAGCTCGCGGCGCACGCGCCCATCAAAGGCCTGCGCGCCAGCGGGGCTGGTGTCGGTCTCGGTGTAGATCGACAGCATGGGCACGGCGTGGCGCACGGCTGGGAGCTCGGGCAGCGGCGGCGCGCCCACCCGCAAGGTGGGGCTGTCGGGCGTGCGCAGCTCGGGATGGGCTTCTTCGAGGGTGCGCAGCGCAGTGAACAGCTTGTCGTACTCGGCGTCGGGGATCTCTGGCGCGTCGAGCACGTAGTAGAGGTGCGCGTGGTGGTGCAACTGGTCGCGCAGTTCGGCCGCACGCATGGCCGCGTCCGTCGAGGCGGGCACCTCGTCGGGAAACAAGGGCAGTGACATGGCAGCGGTCAGCTGAACAAGCGGCGGGCGGCGGACGTGCCCGCCGCCAGGTCGCGCGAAGCCAGCACCTTGTACAGGCGCATCAGGTCTTCATGGATGGCCGCAATGCCGTGCGGCCCCAGCGGGCGGCCCTCGGCATCCACCACGTCGGCATCCAGCTCACGGCTCAGCCGGCGCGCCAAGTCCTGCAGCGCTGCGAAGGGCTCCTGGCTCTCGGGCGTTTGCGGCACATCGAACACCAACAGCACCTCGCGCAGTGGCACGGTTTCGCCTTCTTCGGCCAGGGCTGCGTGGGGGTCGAACTGCAGGGTGATCAGCGGCGGCGCATGGGGCTCGGCGCCTGGCAGCACCAGACGGTCTGGCAAGCCACCGCCCACCAGCCCGTGCTTGCCCGCCACCTGGGCCAGAAAACCCAGGGTCCAGGCCGCGCCGCGCGCTCGCAGGCCCACGCTGAGCTGGGCGTCGTGCTGACTGGCGAACTGGTCGAGCTCACGGCCACGTGCCACGGCCTCCAACATATCGGGGAAGTCAGCCATGGCGCCAACGCCATCGGCGAAGGCTTGCACCTTCTGCACCCACTCGCTGAATTCGATCTCGGTCAGCGCACCCCCGCGATTCGCCAGCTGCAGGCCTGCCTGGAATTCACCATAGCGCTCGCCCGCATGCGGGGCTTCCCACTCGCCGGTGACGGTGTTCAGGCCTTCAATCGCAAACGGTTTGCCACCGGCACGGCGGGTGGTCGGAAGGTGCAAGCTGGCGGCATCACCGCTCACCGGGGCTTCCAAATGCAGCGTGGCGATGACGTCAATCAAAGCATCGAGCCGCGGCGAGGTGCGGCGGGCCGCACGCGGCTTCTGCACCACCATGGGCAAGGTGTCGGCGTGGCTGCTTCCGGCGTAGGCCGCATCGCCAGCGGCCAGCACGTCGAGCACCGAATCGAGGGCCGAGGGCGGCCCTTGCGGGCTGTTCTGGGCCGACATACCCGGCTCCAACCGCTGGGTCTCGCCATTGGCGTCGGGCTTGCGGGGATCAGCGCGGCGCGCCACCCACCAGCCGTGCAGCACCAGAGTGACCAGCACCGCCGCCCCAGCCAGCAACAGCGCTTCGGTCAGGGTGAAGGTTGGGGTGTTACCCATCACGCAGCATCGGCCAGGGTCAGGGCCGCCTCCATGTCCACCGCCACCACCCGGCTCACACCCTGCTCTTGCATCGTGACGCCAATCAACTGCTCAGCCATTTCCATCGCTATCTTGTTGTGCGAAATGAAGAGGAATTGTGTCGCCGCACTCATCTCCGCCACGAGTTTTGCGTAACGCTCGGTGTTGGCGTCGTCCAGCGGCGCGTCCACCTCGTCCAGCAAGCAGAACGGCGCGGGGTTGAGCTGGAAGATGGCGAACACCAGCGCGATCGCCGTCAGCGCCTTTTCGCCACCGCTCAGCAAGTGGATGCTGCTGTTCTTCTTGCCGGGTGGCTGCGCAATCACCTGCACGCCAGCATCCAGCACCTCGGCGCCGGTCATCACCAGCTTGGCCTGACCGCCGCCGAACAAAATCGGGAACATGCGCCCGAACTGCTCGTTGACGCGCTCGAACGTGTTCATCAGCAGGTCGCGGGTTTCGAGGTCGATGCGGCGGATCGCGTCTTCGAGGGTGCCCATGGCGCTGTTGAGGTCGGTCAGCTGGGCATCCAGGAAGGTTTTGCGCTCGCGCGCGCTGCCGAGCTCGTCCAGCGCGGCCAGGTTGACGGCGCCCAGCGCGGCAATCTCACGCTGGATGCGGTCGATCTCTGACTGCAAGCCTTGCAGCTTCACGCCATCACGCTCCACGGTCTCGGCCAGCGAGGCCAGATCGACTTCGGCAGCCAGCAGCTGCTCCTGGTATTGCGCACCACCGAGCTGGGCGGCTTGCTCTTCCAGCTGCAGCTGGGTGATGCGCTCGCGCAGCGGCTCCAGCTCGCGCTCGGTGCGCAAGCGCTGCTCGTCCAGGGCGCGCAGGCGCTGGCTGAGCTCGTCGTAGTGCGTGCGCACCTGCAGCAGCTGGGCTTCAGCAGCCACGCGGGCTTCCACAGCATCTTGCAGGCCGGCTTGGGCAGCGCTGTCGTCCAACTCGGCCAGTTCGGCCTCCAGCCGGACCAAGGCATCGTCACCGCCGCGGGCTTCCTGGGCCGCGGTGGCCACTGCCCGCTGCAGCTCGGCCTGACGGGCCATCAGTGCGCGAGCGCCGAACTGCGCTTCTTGAGCGCGGCGCTCCAACTGGCGCTGACCTTCCCGGGCGTCGGCCAAGGCGCGCTCGGCGGCGATCACGCCCTCCTCCAGGTCCGCGTGCCGCTGCTGGGCTTCGGCCAGTTGCAGGTCCAGCTCCTCAAAACGGGCTTCGCCGCTGGCGCGGCGCTCCAGCACCGATTCCTCTTGGGCGTCCAGCTCGGCCAGTTCTTCGCGCAAACGGCTGGCTTGGGCGTTGGCGGCGTCCAACAGCTGGCTGGCGCGCAGCAGCTCCACCTGCAACTGGTGAGCCGCCGCGCGCTGCGTTTCCATCTCGCGCCGGGCCTGTGCCAGCTGGGCGGCCACCTGGGCATGGGCTTGATCGGCGCGGCCAGCCTGCGCACGGGCGTCGTCGACCAGCAGCTCTTGGGCGCGTTTTTCAACGCCCAGGTTCTCGATCTCTTGGGCGCGGGCCAGCAAGCCGGCTTGCTCACTATCGGGCGCGTAGAAGCTGACCGCGTGGCGGGTGACGGCATGGCCACTGCGCGTCACGATCAGCTCACCGTGCTGCAGCTGCGCCCGCTGGGCCATGGCCTGCGTCAGGTCGGGCGCGGTATACACGCCGTCCAGCCAGTCGGTGAGCAAAGCCTTGAGGCCGGGTGAATCGACCTTCAACAGCTGCGCCAGTTCGGGGAGGCTGTGGTGGGTGGGCGTGGCGGTGGGCGCGCCTTCGCTGACCGAATAGAACGCCAGCCGCGTGGGCGGGGCGTTGTTCTCAAATGCGCGCACCAGATCGAGGCGGCTGACCTCGAGCGCCGACAGCCGCTCGCGCAACGAGGCTTCGAGGGCGGTTTCCCAGCCGGGCTCGATGTGCAGGCGCTTCCACAAGCCTTGCAGCTCGCCCAGGCCTTGCGCGATCAGCCACGGCCCGAGCTTGCCTTCGGTCTGCACTTTCTCTTGCAAAGCGCGCAGGGCTTCGAGGCGGGCGGTCAGTTGCGCGAGCTTGGCGGTTTGCGCCTGCGCGGCTTCGGTGTGCTGGCGGCGTTGCGCGTCCAACTCGGGCTCGCGCTCGGCCAAGTCGGTCAAGCGGCCTTGGGCGTCCTCCAGCACCGCGTCGGCCTCTGCCGAGCGTTCGCGCAGCGCTTGCACGGCACTGGCGTCGGGCAGGTTGAGGCTGGCCTTCTGGGCATCCAAGCGCTCACGGCGCTGGCGCAGTCCGCGGGCCTGCTCATCCAGCGCGCGGCTTTCGGCCGCCAGCACCTGGATTTGCTGCTGCACCTGGCTGACCGCCTGGCGCTGCGTGTTGGCGCGGCCTTGGGCGGCGCGCAGTGCGTCTTCGGCGTCGGGCAGCTTGGCGGCTTGCTCCTCGGCCTGGGCGGCCAACAGCTCGGTTTCTTCCTCGCCCAGGGCCAGTTGTTCGGCCAGCTGTTCCAGCTCGGTTTGTGCTTGCGCACCCCGGTCGGCCCACAGGGCGGCCTGGGCCTTGATTTCATCGCGGCGGCTCTGCGCGCGGTTGCGACTGTCGATGACGTAGCGAATGCGCTCTTCGAGTCGGCTGACCGCCATCTGCGCTTCAGCGTAGCGGCCTTGTTCGGCATGCAGGGCGTCGCCGGCAGCGAAGTGCTCGCTGCGTACCGCCTCCAGCTCGGCCTGGGTATGGCGCAGCTTGGCCACCTCGGCTTCCAGGGCGTTGACCGCTTCGCGGCTGGCGGCTTGCACGCGCGCTTGTTCCTTGGCGGCGTCGCGGCCCTTCAGGAACCACAGCTGGTGCAGGCGCTGCTCGCCC
>CAZAIR010000079.1:0-10971 GCA_964485225.1 uncultured Burkholderiaceae bacterium | reverse complement strand
GCTGCAGCGCGATCGGGTTCACGTTCCAGGTGTCGCCGCTGATGTAGCGCACATGGCGGATGCGGGCCGCATCGGGCGCATGGAAGCGGTGGTACATGGCCGAGGTCAGGCGCAGCGTGAGGTAGCGACCGCCTTCGAAGGCGGCCGGTTCGGTGTCGCTGCCCAGCAGCTCGCTCAGGGCGTAGGGCATGCCTTTGGCCTGCAGCACCGTGCCCTGGGCCACGGGCCCCAGCGCGCCCACGATGGCGTCGCAGGGGCTGACCAGCACTGCCGGGTCGAGGTCGACCGTGCGCGCACCGGGTTTCAACTCGCGCGTGAAGCAAGCGTGCAGGCTGTCAAAGCGCTGCTGCTTGGCGTCGCTCAGGTCCAGCTCGGTGAACTGGCGCCACACGGCAATGCTCAGCCGCGCCAACAGCGGTGAGCGGATTTGGCTGAACCAGCCCATGAAGCGGGTCAGCGCGATGCGCGGCACCCGGTTGGTGAGCAGGAAGTTGAGGTCCTCGTTCAGCAGCAGGCGGTCGCGCCAGCGGCGTTTGGGTTCAGAGGACGGGGCAGACGTGGATGGATTCATGACAGTGTCAAGACGCGGGCTTACACCCTCGTCCAAACGGTCTCCTTGTGGATCGGTTGTGAAGGCATGCAATGGACATGACGGAATGGATGACCCTGGGCGCTGCCGCTGCTGGCTTGGGCCTGCTGCCCCGCGTGGTGCGGCGGCTGCAGCTGTCGGTGGCCAAACACCCTTCGCTGGGTGGACACAGCAAGATGGCGCTGCGCGTGGCGCGCTGGCTGCCGGGCTACCGGCTGGCCGACCGCCAGTTCTATGCCGCCGATGGCGCGCCCGACGCGGTGCAACAGCGCCGGCGCGAGGGCCTGGCGCGCTTGGCCGCCACGCTGAACGGGCGCCACGCGCGCTCGCTGGCCGCCACGCGGCAAGCCCGTGAGGGCTTGAGCGACCTGCAGTTCACCGGCGCCTACCGGGTGCCCTTCCCCTTCAGCAGCACGCTGCGCGAAATCTTGGGCGTGGGCGCTTTCATCCAGCAGGTGGACGGCCTGTGGCTGACCGACCTCGACGGGCAGCGCTTCATGGACCTGACCGGCAGCTACGGCGTGAACGTGTTCGGCCACGAGTTCTACAAGCGCTGCATGGCCGAGGCGCAGGCCCGCGCACTGCCACTGGGCGTGTGCCTGGGCGCTTACCACCCGGCCATGCTGGACGTGGTGGCGCGGCTGCAGCGCATCTCGGGCCAGCAAGAGGTGAGCTTCCACATGAGCGGCACCGAGGCCGTGATGCAAGCCGTGCGCCTGGCCCGCTACCACACCGGCCGCCGCCGCGTGGTGCGCTTTTGCGGGGCGTACCACGGCTGGTGGGGCGATGTGCAACCCGGCCCGGGCAACCCCATGCCGGCCGACCACACTTACACGCTGAGCGAGATGAGCGAGCGCGCGCTGCACGTGCTGCGCACGCGCAAGGACATCGCTTGCGTGCTGGTCAACCCGCTGCAAGCGCTGCACCCGAACCGGGCGGCCCCTGGCGACACCAGCTTGGTGGGCGCGCGCACCATCGCCCCGGCCGATGCCGACGCTTACCGCCAGTGGCTGCATGCGCTGCGCGAGGTATGCACGGAACGCGGCATCGCGCTGGTGTTTGACGAAGTGTTCATGGGCTTCCGTTTGGCGGCCGGTGGCGCGCAAGCGCTGTACGGCGTGCAGGCCGATTTGGTGACCTACGGCAAAACGCTGGGCGGCGGCTACCCGCTGGGCGTGCTGTGCGGCCAGGCGAGGTGGATGAAGCGCTACCGCGACGACCGCCCGGCCGACATCTGCTTCGCCCGCGGCACCTTCAATGCCCACCCGCACGTGGTTTGCGGCATCCAGGTCTTTCTGGAGCAGCTGGAAACACCCGAGGTGCAAGCGCTGTACGCCAACCAGCACGAGCGCTGGACACGCTGGGCCACACAGCTCAACAGCGCGCTGGCGCACGGCGGCTATCCGGTTCAGGTGGCGCACCTGGCCTCGGTGTGGGCGGTGCAGTTCCCGCACAGCGCGCGCTACCACTGGCTGCTGCAGTTTTACTTGCGCGCGCAAGGGCTGGCCCTGAGCTGGGTCGGCACGGGTCGCATCGTGTTCACCATGGATTGGACCGAAAACGACTTTGCGGAAATGACGCGCCGCTTCTTGGCGGCATGCGCCGCGATGCAGGCGGATGGCTGGTGGGATGCCAGCCCCGGTCCGAAGCGGCTCAAGCGCCAATTGCTGCGCGAAACCTGGGTCGCCTGGCGCAGCCGCTGACATCCAGCGGGGGCTGCAAAAGCCCCCGAAACAACGCTCAGTGAACGCGGGCGTGACCCATCGGGTCGATCAGCTCGCCGCGCAGCAGGTGCAGCGGGGCGCGCCAGTACAGCATGGCGTCGTGGAACGGGTCGGTGATGATCTTGGTGGCCCAGACCAGACCGGTCTGCACGTCATACAAGAAGAACAGGTGCACCGAGCGGAACACCAGGCCGATGACGCCCAACGCCAGCCAAGCGGTGCCCACGTCGTCCCAGTACTCACGGGTCGTCAGCGCCGGCTGGATCAGCCCGAACACGGTGGGGCTCAGCCACAGCAGCAGCGGGATGGCGCCCCAGGCGGCCATCAGCACCACCTTGCGGCGCAGGTTGTAGCCCACCTTGATCTCTTCCTTGTGCTCGTGCGTGGCCTGGTTCACGTGGTCGTAGCCCTTGGGCTCGAAGAAGAAGTGACCAGCTTGGCGCGAGGTCATCGACACCCCCCAAGCCAGCAAGGCGGCCATGGCCGGGTCCACGAACAGCAAGCCGTAGGCCACCAGAAAGCTCAGGGCGCTGACGAGGTGCAGCGCCTGGTTGATGCGGCTGTGGTGGTAGTAGCGGTGGTCATCCCAGCGCTGCGTGCGCAAGGCTTCAAAGAAAGCGGTCACCGGAGGGCTCCTGTTGGGTGGTAGACAAGCTGCATGCTCGGCCCGCCACATGAAATCGCTGTGACGCTTTCGTGGCAGGGACTGTCATCTGCGCGTTGCACAGCCACGGCAGCATCACCGTCATGAACAACACCGACATCGCCTTCGAGCCCGCCCCCCACCGCTGGCTGCGTGTGGCTGTGGTGACCGAAACCTACCCGCCGGAGATCAATGGCGTGGCCCAAACCATCTCCAAGGTGGTGGAGGGATTGCGAGAGCGCGGCCATGAGCTGCAGCTGGTACGCCCCCGCCAGCACCAGGGCGATGAGGCAAAGGCTGGGGAAGGCTTTGCCGAGCTCTTGATGCGCGGCCTGCCCATCCCCCGCTACCCCGAGCTGCGCATGGGCCTGCCCGCCAAGCGCACGCTGCTGCGCCACTGGAGCTTTGAGCGGCCCGATGTGGTGCACCTGGCCACCGAAGGTCCACTGGGCTGGAGCGCGCTGCAAGCCGCACGGCAGCTGCAGCTGCCGGTCGTGAGCGAGTTCCGCACCAACTTCCATGCCTACAGCCAGCACTACGGCGTGGGCTGGCTGCGCCACCCCATCCTGGCCTACCTGCGCAAGTTCCATAACCAGTGCGGCCGCACCCTGGTGCCCGCCGCCGACCTGCGCGACGCCCTGGCGGCGCAAGGCTTCGAGCGCCTGCATGCCTGCGGACGAGGGGTCGACACCGAGCGCTTCAACCCCGCCGCCCGCAGCGAAGCCTTGCGGGCCCAGTGGGGCGCCGACGCCAACACCCCAGTGCTGCTCTGCGTGGGCCGCTTGGCGCTGGAGAAAAACCTCGATCTGCTGCTGGACGCCTACGCCCAACTGCGCGCCCACACCCCGCAAGCCAAGCTGGTGCTGGTGGGTGACGGCCCCGACCGCTCGCGCCTGCAAGCGCGCTGCCCCGAGGCCATCTTCACCGGCCTGCAGCGCGGCGAAGCCTTGGCCGCGCACTACGCCAGCGCCGACCTGTTCGCCTTCCCCAGCCTCACCGAGACCTGGGGCAATGTGGTGACCGAAGCCATGGCCAGCGGCCTGCCCGTGGTGGCCTTCGATTACGCCGCGGCAGCCACCTTGCTGCAGGACCAACGCGCCGGCCGCTGCGTGCCGCTGGGTGAGCGCGCGCGCTTTTGTGAAGCCGTGAGCGAGCTGGGCCGCTCACACGCCGGCTTGCATGCCCTGGGTGAGGCCGCGCGGCACAAGGCCAGCGAGCAAGGCTGGCAGCGCATCGTGGCCGAGGTCGAGGAACACCATCGCGCCGTGATGAGTGAGCCGGGTCGGCGTGCTGCCGGTGCTTTGCGCTGGGCAACGTGATCCGCCCACGCGGGCCGTTGCGATCGCTTACCCGCCTGTCACCGCGACGTCACATGGCGGTTGCACCATGCCGCGCACGTCAAAGGCCCCTCGTTGCAAGTGACCCCACATCCCCACTCCGGCGTTCCCCCCACTGTGTTGGTGGTGGCCGCACCACACCCTGAGTTGGATGCCTTCCTGAGCGAAGCACGCGGCCATGGCGTCGTCGTGGCACGCACAGGCGACGCCCATCAAGCCCAGCGCTGGCTCAGCACCTTGCGCCCCGACGTCGTGATGGCCAGCGAGCCCGACTGGCCCACCGTCCAGGGCGGCGTTGACGAGGCCCCTCCGGCTCACACACCCCACACCCCCAGTTGGGCCCAGCTCACCTGGGCTGGCAGCGTCACCCCGCTGCGCCAGCAACTGGCCACCCACGTGCCCGCCTTGGGCGAGACCTTGCCCTGGGTGGCAGCCGGCGCCTTGCGCGTGGACGAAGCCCGCGGTTTGGTAGGCCGCGCGCTGCCCGATGGCCGCCTGCTCCAAACCCCCGTGCCCCCCATTGAATTGCGCCTGTTGCTGTGCCTCGCGCGCCACCAAGGCCGCTTTGTGACGCGCGACGAGTTGCTCTGGCAAGTCTGGCCCAGCGACGCCCAACCCCAGCCTCGCACCGTCGACCAAGTGGTGCGGCGCCTGCGCAAACTGCTCAGCGCCGTGGGCCTTTCTGGCTCACTGCGCTCGCTGCGCGGCCTGGGCTACCGCCTGGATGTGGCGTGAACCCCAGCCAATGCCCCTGCCCGCCCTGGGCCTAGACCGAGCGTCACAAAGCCGTCACGATGCACCCCTAGAGTGCCCTCAGCACGACACCCATACCCCGTCGTTCGTCCCAACCGCCATCCGCTCACTGGAGTCCGTATGAACCTGAGTTTTGCCAAGACCGTCGCCCTGTTGGGCCTGACCGCCGCGCTGGGCGTGCACGCCCAAGTGGTGAAAGTGGACGGCTCGTCCACCGTGTTTCCGATCACCGAAGGCGTGGCCGAGGACTTCCAGAAGTCCAAGCGCGGCGCTGTGAAAGTCACCGTGGGTATCTCCGGCACGGGCGGCGGCTTCAAGAAGTTCTGCCGCGACGAAATCGATGTCGCCAACGCTTCGCGCCCCATCTCGGCCAAGGAAATGGCTGATTGCCGCGCCGCTGGCGTCGAGTACTTCGAACTCCCGATCGCTTACGACGCCATCACCGTGGTGATGAACCCCCGCAACACCTTCCTGAAGCAGATCACGATTGCCGAACTGAAGAAGATGTGGGAACCCGCTGCCCAAGGCAAGATCACCCGCTGGAACCAAGTCAACCCCGCTTGGCCCAATGCCCCCATCAAGCTGTTTGGCGCTGGCGCTGACTCCGGCACCTTCGACTACTTCACCGACGCCGTCAACGGCAAAGCCAAGGCCAGCCGTGGCGACTTCACCGCCTCGGAAGACGACAACGTGCTGGTGCAAGGCGTGGGCTCGGACGTCAATGCCATCGGCTACTTCGGCTACGCCTACTACGCTGAAAACAAGAGCCGCATCAAGTCGGTGCCCATCGTCAACAGCAAGGGTGTCGCTGTGTACCCCGACGAGAAGACCGTGATCGATGGCAGCTACGAGCCCCTGAGCCGCCCGATGTTCATCTACGTGAACGCCAAGTCGCTGACCAAGCCAGAAGTGAAAGAGTTCGTTGAGTACATGCTCAAGAACACCTCCCGCATCGCCAAAGAGGTGAAGTACGTGCCGCTGCCGGCCCGCGCTTACACCCTGGCCCTGGAGCACATCGCCAAGGGCAAGAAGGGCACCGTGTTCGGCGGCAAGATGGAAGTGGGCATCACCATCGAAGAACTGATGAAGCGCGAAGCTGCTCTCTGATGCAGCCCAATGTCGGGGACAACCCAAGGGTTGCCCCCGACATGACAGCAAAATGACAGCGGGCCCGTCTCCCCGACACTTGGGCCCGCTTCGCCTTTTGCACACGGCCCCGGCGCCACCGTCCGGGCCGTGAACCCACGAGAAGACACATGGCCATTGCACCCCCTGAATCCGCCGCAAACCTCGCCGGCGCACGGCTGGCTGAGTTCGCCAAAGCCAAGAAAGCGCGCAAACGGCGCGAGTTCGGGATCGAACTGATCCTGCTGGCGGCGGCCAGCGTGTCCGTCCTGACCACGGTCGGCATCGTCTACATCCTGCTGCGCGAGTCGCTGAGCTTCTTCGCAGAAGTTCCGCTCACGGATTTCCTGTTTGACAGCGAGTGGACGCCGCTGTTCGCCGACGCTCACTTCGGCATCTCCGTGCTGCTATCCGGCACCCTCACGAGTTCCTTCGTGGCCTTGTGCATCGCCATACCGATGGGCACGGTGATCGCCATCTACCTCAGTGAGTTCGCCGGACACAAAACCCGCGAAGCCCTGAAGCCCATCCTTGAACTGCTGTCGGGCGTGCCGACCATTGTTTACGGCTTCTTCGCCCTGCTGGTGGTGACGCCCTTGTTGCAAATGGTCTTCCCATCGCTGCCAGGCTTCAACATCCTGTCGGCCGGCATCGTCATGGGGATCATGATCATTCCCTATGTCGCGACCCTGTCAGAAGACGCGATGCGAGCGGTCCCAATGAGCCTGCGCGAGGGCGCTTACGCCATGGGCAGCACCCGCTTTCAGTGCGCGGTCAAGGTCGTTGTACCGGCTGCGTTCTCTGGCATTGCGGCGGCCTACATCCTCGGCATCAGCCGCGCAGTGGGCGAGACCATGATCTTGGCGGTCGCAGCGGGTATGCAGCCGCAGCGCACCTTCAACCCGATGGAGCCCGCCATGACCATCACCAGCTTCATCGTGCAGGTGGCCAAGGGTGACCTGCCGCATGGATCGCTCGGATACAAAACCATCTTCGCTGCCGGCCTCTCGTTGCTGCTGCTGACCTTGGTATTCAATCTGGCGGGCCACTACCTTCGCAAGAAGTACCGCGAGGCGTATTGACGCGTAAGGAAACAACATGAAAGCAGAACAACTTACCGCCGTCCGCGCCACGATCGCGAAGGCCCGCCGCATGGACGCCCTCGTGTCGGCGCTCGGATTGCTCTTTTTGTCATTCGGGCTCTTTGTGCTGGCCGCCTTGTTCGTGGACATGGCCATCACCGGCATCGGTCGTATCAGTCCGGACTTTTTCCTCAACTTCCCAAGCCGGCGGCCAGATGACGCAGGGATCCTGTCCAGCTGGGTGGGGTCGCTGCTGGTCATGTTCGTCACGGCCAGCATGGCAGTACCCGTCGGCATCGCTGGCGCTGTCTACCTGGAAGAGTACGCACCGAAGAACTGGTTCACCGACGTCATCGAGATCAACATCACGAACTTGGCCGGCGTTCCCTCCATCGTCTACGGCCTGTTGGCTTTGGGCTTGTTCGTCTACACCTTCAACCTCGGACAAAGCATCTTGACCGCAGGCTTGACGCTCGGATTGCTGATCCTCCCGATCGTGATCACCGCCACCCGCGAAGCGCTGCGTGCGATCCCTCAGCACATCCGCGAGGCCGCCTATGCCTGTGGAGCGTCGCAATGGCAGGTGGTCAACGACCACCTCCTGAAGTACGCATCGCCCGGCATCCTGACGGGGGTGATCATCGGGATGAGCCGTGCCATCGGGGAAACCGCGCCCATCATCACCATCGGCGCGCTGACTTTCATCGCGTTCCTGCCGCCGTTGCCCGGGCAAACGAACATCGAGACCGGACAGGTCGCTGGCCCATTTGACTGGCTGTTCAGCCCCTTCACGGTGATGCCCATCCAAATCTTCAACTGGACCAGCCGCCCAGACACCCGTTTCCATGAGAACGCCGCAGCAGCCAGCTTGGTCTTGGTTGTCATGACCTTGGGCATGAACGCGTTGGCGATCTATCTCCGCTATCGCCTGCGCAAAAACATCAAGTGGTGAGCCGAACCGCCAACCCCATTCAGAACCAGGACTGACCATGCCTTCCACGATCACGCTTCCGCAAAACCCGCCGCCGCTGAAAGCCGAATCCAAGCAACTCGACTTCTTCTACGGCAATTTCCAGGCGCTCAAGAGCGTCAGCATGCCTGTCTACGAAAACAAGGTGACCGCGCTGATCGGTCCCTCCGGTTGCGGCAAGTCGACCTTTCTGCGCTGCTTCAACCGCATGCACGACCTGTACCCAGGGCACCGTTACGGCGGCGGTGGCATCAGCCTGCTGCCCGATGGTGTGGACATCCTCCACAAGGATGTGGACCCCATCGAGGTTCGCATGCGCATCAGCATGGTGTTCCAGAAGCCCAACCCGTTCCCGAAGTCGATCTTCGAGAACGTCGCCTACGGCCTGAAGGTGCGCGGCGAAAGGAACCGCAGCGTGCTCGAGGACAAGGTAGAGAACGCCCTCAAAGGTGCGGCCCTGTGGAACGAGGTGAAGGACCGCTTGAACGAGTTGGCGGTGAACCTCTCCGGCGGTCAGCAGCAACGCTTGTGCATTGCCCGCGCGCTGGCTACCGATCCCGAGATCATCTTGTTCGACGAGCCCACCTCGGCGCTTGACCCCATCGCCACCGGCTCGATCGAAGAGTTGATCGGCGAGATCAAGGACAAGGTCACGATCCTGATCGTCACCCACAACATGCAACAAGCGGCCCGCGTGAGCGACTACACCGCCTACATGTACCTGGGCGAGTTGATGGAGTACGGTGCCACCAACGACATCTTCATGAAGCCCAAGCGCAAAGAAACCGAGGACTACATCACCGGCCGGTTCGGTTAAGGAGCACCCAGCATGAGCGACAAACACCTCTCCACCCAATTCGACGCCGAACTGTCCAGGATCTCCACCCGCGTGTTGGAAATGGGCGGCTTGGTTGAAGCCCAAGTCTCCGCCGCCGTCGAGTCCTTGGCCAACTTGAACGAAGAAGGCGCCGCGCAAGTTCTCAAGAACGAAGAGCGCGTGAACCAGATCGAGTTGGAAATCGACCGCGAGCTGAGCAGCATCATTGCCCGCCGCCAGCCCACCGCACGCGACCTGCGCCTGCTGATCGGGGTGTCGAAAACCATCGGCAACCTGGAGCGCGTGGGCGACGAAGCCGCCCGTATTGCGCGCACCACACACCGTCTGATCCGCACCAGCCACAGCACCCGTCTGTTCCCGACCAACGCGATGACGCTGGAGGCCAGCTTGGCCACCGCTTCGCTGCGCCGCTCGCTCGATGCTTTTGCGCGCCTGGACGTGACGCTGGCGATGCAAGTCATCCGGCAGGACAACGAGATTGACGCCGAGTTCGATGGCCTGATGCGTAAGCTCATCACCTACATGATGGAAGACCCGCGCACCATCGGCGCCTCCATCGACTTGGTGTTCGTGGCCAAGGCCCTGGAGCGCGTGGGCGACCACGCCAAGAACCTGGCCGAGCAAGTGATCTACATCGCCAAGGGCGCCGACGTGCGGCACACCCCCTTGGACGGTTTGGACTCCGCCGTTTCCTGACCCTCAAAGCACTGTCAGCCCATGGGACGCGTCCTCGTCGTTGAAGACGAGCCGGCGATAGCTGAGCTCATCTCGCTGCACCTTCGCCATGAAGGTCATTTGCCCCGAATGGCGCTTAGCGCCGATGAAGCGGTTTCATCGGTGCTGGAGCAGCTGCCCGACCTCGTCGTGCTGGACTGGATGCTGCCCGGCGAGCCCGGCGTGAGCTTGTTGCAGCGCTGGCGCCAAGACCCCCGCACCAAGTCCTTGCCCGTCATCATGCTCACCGCGCGTGCGCAAGAGACTGACAAGATCAAGGGCCTGGACGTGGGCGCCGATGACTACCTCACCAAGCCCTTCTCGCCCGGCGAGCTGATGGCCCGCGTGCGCGCGCTGTTGCGCCGCAAGGCGCCTGAGGCGCTGGAAGCCCCGCTGCAAGTGGCCGGGGTCCGCCTAGAGCCCACCACGCGCCGCGTTTTCCACGGCGACCAGGAGCTGCAACTCGGCCCCACCGAGTTCCGCTTGCTGCGCTACCTGATGAGCCACCCCGAACGCGTGCACAGCCGCGCTCAGCTGCTCGACAAAGTGTGGGGCGACCACGTGTTCATCGAAGAGCGCACGGTGGACGTGCACATCAAGCGCCTGCGCGATGCCTTGAGCCCTGCCGGCTGCGCCGATGTGATCGAGACCGTGCGCGGGGCCGGCTACCGGCTCAAGTCGACCTAAGCCAACCACGCTGCAAAGAAAAAGCCCCTGCCGCCGAAGCGTTCAGGGGCTTTTTGTTGTCTGGCGAGGTCGCTGGCGACCCCGCACACGATCACATGTGGTCGATCATGACCTGACCGAAGCCCGAGCAGCTGACCTGGGTCGCGCCCTCCATCAGGCGAGCGAAGTCGTAGGTGACCTTCTTGCTCAGGATGGCCTTTTCCATCGACGCGATGATGGCATCGGCAGCCTCAACCCAGCCCATGTGGCGCAGCATCATCTCGGCCGAGAGGATCTCGGAGCCGGGGTTGACGTAGTCCTTGCCAGCGTACTTGGGTGCGGTGCCGTGGGTGGCTTCGAACATGGCGATCGAGTCACTCAGGTTCGCACCTGGGGCGATGCCGATACCGCCCACTTGCGCGGCCAGTGCGTCGGAGATGTAGTCGCCGTTCAGGTTCAGGGTGGCGATCACCGAGTACTCGGCCGGGCGCAGGATGATCTGCTGCAGGAAGGCGTCGGCAATGCTGTCC
>CAZAIR010000078.1:0-11020 GCA_964485225.1 uncultured Burkholderiaceae bacterium | reverse complement strand
TGCGCTTTGCCCAGCCGCTGCTGTTTTGGCATGCGCCGCGCACCCTGGCGGTGTGGCGGCATGCGCTGTCGCGCGGGCCACCGGCCGCCTGAAACCTGCTCGTGGTGCTTTTGAGCCGCTCCGGCCCCCTGTGAAGGGCGGCCGCTTGGCCTGAGCGCCGTTCCCACCGCGCACGTTTCCAGAGCGCCTGCTTGTGCGGGCGACGCACCCATGTCCACCGATTCCTCCTCCCCCACGGCACCGGCCGCGGGGCGCAGCGCCTTATGGCGCCTGCACGCCGTGGCCGCTTTGCTGGCCACGCCCGTCCTGGTGCTGGCCACCATCACCGGCCTGATTTACCTGCCCACCCCACAGATCGAGCGCTGGCAAGACGGCCACCTCGACCGCGTGGCCGCCGCGCCCTGGCGCCCGCTGGACCCCCTGGTGGCCAGCGCCCAAGCTGCCGCCCCTGAGGGCTGGGTGCTGCGCCATGTGGCACCGCCCTCTGAGCCCGGCGAGTCCTTGCGCGTGCAGTTCGCGCCGCCTGGCGGGCACCGCCCAGCGGGTGAGCACGCGGGCCATGCGGGCCACGGTGCCGCACCCACCACGCCCGTGAACGTCTTCATCGACCCCGGCACCGGCGCCGTGCTGGGCACGCAGGCCGATGACGCCCGCTTCAACCACTGGGCCAAGCGGCTGCACTCGCAGCTGCTGCAAGGCGAGGGCTGGCGTTGGCTGATCGAGTGGGCGGCCACCTGCTTGCTGGTGATGCTGGTCACCGGCCTCGCGCTGGCCTTGCCCACCCTGGCGCGCACGCTGCAAGCGCAAGGCCTGCAAGGCCGTGCCGCCTGGCGGCGCTGGCACGTGCTGGGCGGCGTGGCGCTGGCGGGCTTGAGCCTGGTCATCGTGCTCACCGGCCTGACCTGGAGCCAAACCGCCGGCAGCCAGGTGCGCGCGCTGCGCGACTGGGCCGGCCAAGCGCCACCCAAAGTGCCGAAGGACTTGCGCAGCGCCCCCGCTGCCGAGGGCACCCAGCCCTTGAACTGGCAAGCCGTGTGGACCATGGCGCACGCGCAAGCGCCGGCCATCCGCCTGCAGCTGGCGCCGCCAAAGGGTGCCGATGGCGTGTGGCGCGTCAGCACCATCGACCGCACCCAACCCACGCGCCGGCAAGAGCTGGCGCTGGACGCCCGCAGCGGCGCTGTGCTGTGGCGCAGCGGCTGGGCCGAGCTGCCTGCGTTCGCGCAGGCCACCGCGGTGGGCATCCCCTTCCACCGCGGCGAGTTCGGCCTGTGGAACCAAGCCCTGCTGCTGCTGTTTGCGCTCGGGTTGCTGGGCTCGGTGATCACCGGCTGGGTGATGGCCTGGCGCCGCTGGCGCGCCGGCGGCCTGCTGCTGCCCCGCATGGGCGCTTGGCGCGATGTGCGCTGGCGCTGGCCGGCGCTGGCCGCCACGGTTGCGCTGTGTGCCTTGGTGCCTTTGCTGGCACCGCTCCTCCTGATCTACCTCGCCCTGGGCTTGCGTGCGCCACGCGCTGCTGCCTCGGCGGTCTGAACCCCTTTCTCGATCCAAGCCATGTCCACGAAACACCTCTTCGCCCTGACCCTGATCGCCGCCGCTGCGGCCCAGGTTTCGGCCAACCCCGCAGCCCCTGAAGCCGCGGCCCAAGAGCCGCAACAGCTCGAACGCGTCACCGTGCGCGGCGAGCGCGTGAGCACCCTGCCCACGGCCATCCCCACCACCATCGAAGGCATCTCGGGCGAGCGCATCGACGCCCAGATCAACGCTACCGACAGCGCCGACGCGCTCAAGTACTTACCCAGCCTCTTGGTGCGCAAGCGCTACATCGGCGACTACGACCACGCCGTGCTCTCCACCCGCGCCAGCGGCACCGGCAACAGCGCGCGTTCGCTGGTGTGTGCCGACGGCATCTTGCTCAGCAACCTGCTGGGCAACGGCGCCTTCTTCACGCCGCGCTGGGCCTTGGTCACGCCGGAAGAAATTGAGCGCGTGGACGTGCTCTACGGCCCCTTCAGCGCCGCCTACCCCGGCAACAGCGTGGGCGCGGTGGTCGACTACATCACCCGCATGCCCACCCGCTTTGAGGCGCACGGCAAGCTGACCTTCGCGCAGCAGCACTACGACCTCTACAACACCGACGACAAGCCCCGCACCGCGCAGGCCAGCGTGGCGCTGGGTGACCGGCAAGGCGCCTTCGCCTGGTGGTTGAACCTGAGCCGTCAAGACAGCCAAAGCCACCCGCTGGTTTACGTGACCCGCACCCCGTCCACCACCGCACCCGCGGCCGGCGCCACCGTGGTGACCGGGGCTGTGGCCGAGCAAAACCGCTTCAACCAACCCTGGCTGCTGATCGGCACCACCAACCATGCTGACACGGTGCAAGACCACGCCAAGCTCAAGCTGGCCTGGGACATCGCCCCCGGCCTGAAGGCCAGCTACCTGGTGGGCCTGTGGGACAACACCGTGTCTCGTCGCCCCGAGGGTTGGCTGCGCGATGCCACGGGCGCCGCCATCGAGCTCACACCCGACAACCTGCCTGCTTCGGGCACTCGCGCCGTGAGCCTCAACGGCCAGGGCTACACGCTGAGCGCCGCCGACTTCGGCCGCACCCGCGAGCAGCTTCAGCACCTGATGCAAGGCCTGGCCCTCAAGCGCAGCGGCGACGCCCGCTTCGACTGGCAGCTGGCCGCCAGCCGCTACGACTACCGCCAAGACCAGGTGCGCGCTTGGGCGCCCACCACCGGCGCCACCGGCAACCCGCGCGCCGGCCGCCTGACCGACCAGAACGGCACCGGCTGGACCACCCTGTCCGCCCGCGGCGCCTGGAAGGGCGTGGACGGCCACCTGATCGAGTTCGGCCTGCAGCGCGACGCGGCCCAACTGCGCAACGCCGTCAGCAACATCGCCGAGTGGACGGCCGGCAACCCCACCGCCGCACCGACGTCCCGCTTCGAAGGCAACACCACCCTCACCAGCGTGTGGGCGCAAGACGACTGGCGCTTTGCCCCCGACTGGAAGGCCGTCATCGGCCTGCGCGCCGAGAACTGGAAGGCCGACCGCGGCCTGACCGTGAACGGGGCCAGCGCCTTCGCCCACCCTGCCCGCAGTCAAACCGAGTGGTCGCCCAAGTTGGCGCTGGGCTGGACCTTCAGCGACACCGGCGTACTGCGCCTGTCCACCGGCCGCGCGGTGCGCTTCCCCACCGTCAGTGAGCTGTTCCAAGGCGGCGTGAACGCTGCCACCGGTGCCCTCACCAACGGCGACCCGAACCTCAAGCCCGAGGACTCGGTCACCACCGACCTCAGCGCCGACTGGAAGTTCGAGAAGCGCAGCCTGCGCGTCACCCTGTTCCATGAGGGCACCAAAGACGCGCTCTACAGCCAGACCAACACCACCGTGACGCCCAACGTCACCAACGTGCAGAACGTCGACCGCATCCGCACCCTCGGGCTTGAGCTGGCGGCCCAGGCCACCGACCTCCTGTG
This sequence comes from uncultured Burkholderiaceae bacterium, assembly GCA_964485225.1. Classification (GTDB taxonomy): domain Bacteria; phylum Pseudomonadota; class Gammaproteobacteria; order Burkholderiales; family Burkholderiaceae_C; genus Inhella. The sequence continues at coordinate 7,535 of CAZAIR010000078.1, read as the reverse complement.
GCCCGGCTTGGATCTCAGCGGCAGCGTCACCTTTGCCGACTCGGTCATCACCGCCAACGCCAAGTTCCCGGCCAGCGTCGGCAAGTGGCAGCCCCGCGTGCCGCGCTGGCGCGCCAACTTGGTGGCCAGCTGGCGCGCCAGCGAGGCCCTCACCACCACCTTGGGCCTGCGCTACGGCGGCAAGCAGTTCAACACCCTCGACAACACCGATCCCAACGGCGACCGCTACCAAGGCGCCAGCGACTTTTTGGTGCTGGACGTGCGGGCCGTTTACCGCTTCGACAAGCAGTGGAGCGCGGCGCTGGGCGTCGACAACCTGAACAACGCCGTGTACTGGAACTTCCACCCCTACCCGGCGCGGACATTCCTGGCCGAACTACGCTTCACCCTCTGACCCTGGAACCCACCCCCATGAACACCCCCCTCATCCGCTCCCTGCTGGCTTGTGCCGCCCTTGGCCTGGCCGGCGTCCAAGCCCAAGCGCAAACCACGGTCACCGACCCCTGGATGCGCCCCACCGTGGCCGAGCAAAAGGCCACCGGCCTGTTCCTGCAACTGCAATCCGCCAAGGGCGGGCGTTTGGTGTCGGCCCGCACGCCTGCGGCTGGCATCACCGAGATCCACGAAATGGCCATGGAAGGCGACGTCATGAAGATGCGTGCCATCCCCTCGCTGGAGCTGCCCGCCGGCAAGCCCGTGGCGCTCAAGCCGGGTGGCCACCACCTGATGCTGTTCCAGCTGCGCCAGCCGCTGAAGGTGGGCGACACCGTGCCGCTGCAGCTGGTCATCCAGTCGGCCGATGGCAAAGCCACCGAGACCGTGGACGTGAAGGTGCCCGTGCGCTTGATGACGGCGACCAAGCCCGCTCATGGTGGCCACGGCGGCCACCACGGCCACTGAGCCGGATGGATGTGGGCGGCGCTCAGCCGCCCTATCCGCCCTCGGCCTGCAGCTTGAGCAAACGCTGCACCAGCGCAAAGAAGCGGTCGTAGAACTCGCCAGCGGGCACCGTCTCGCTGGCCACTTTGACCAGTGAATCCTCGGTCGAGCCCACGGGCACCGAGATCGAGCCGATCGCGCTCACCCCCAACGACGCCGCGTTGGGGTTCTTCTTGAGCACGTACTTGTCTTGCTGCGCGCTCACGAACACCGTGCTGGTGCGCTCGCTCTCGGTCGCACACACGATGTGGAAGCTCAGTTCCACATGCACCTCGCCCTCGGGCTGGAAGCGCTTGGCGCCTTGCACCAAGCCGCTGTCAGCCCGGCTGATCACATAGCCCTGGCTCAGCAAAGCGCGGCGCGCCGCCTCGCAGGCCTCGTCCTTGGGCGCATCCAGCAGCCGGCTGAAGGTTTCATCGGCGGTGAACTTCTCGCCTGCATAAACCGGCTTGCGCGGGTTGGGGTCGACCAGGCGCGGCACCGCGCAGGCGCTCAGGGTCAGCGCGCAAGCCAGGGTCAGCGGTAGCAGGGTGGGGTGTTTCGTCATGGGCGGGCGCATTGTGGCCACAGCGTGCCAGGCCCGTGCAACGGATCGGCCAAGGGCCAGGTGGACATGGGCCAAAGCCGGGCGCCTGCCGCCCGGGCGACAGCGGCGGCACACTGGTCCCTTCCCGCCCCTCAGCCCCTCGTTTTGGAGAAACCTCATGCACCGCACCGCCTTGGTCACCGGCGCCGGCAGCGGCATCGGCCGCGCTTGCGCGATTGCGCTGCTGCAACGCGGTTGGCGCGTGGCCTTGGTGGGTCGCCAGCGCAGCACCCTGCAGGCCACGTTGGAGCTGGCGGCCACGGCCCCCAGCCAGGCTTGTGTGCTGCCGTGTGACGTCAGCGTCGAGGCCCAGGTCACCCGCGCCTTCGCCGATGTGCAGCAGCAGTTCGGTCGGCTGGATCTGCTGTTCAACAACGCCGGGGGTGGCCTGGGCGCGCAGCTGCCCGACGAGATCGGTGGCGAGGCCTGGCGCCAGGTGGTGGACGTGAACCTCAACGGCGCCTTTTATTGCCTGCGCGAGGCCTTCCGCCTCATGCGTCAACAGCAGCCGCAAGGCGGCCGCATCATCAACAACGGCAGCCTCAGCGCCACCACACCGCGCCCGGGCAGCATCGCCTACACGGCCACCAAGCACGCCGTCACCGGCCTCACCAAAGCCGCTTCGCTCGATGGCCGCCCCTTCAACATCGCGGTCGGCCAAATCGACATCGGCAACGCCGCCACCGACCTCACCACCGGCCTGGCCCAAGGCGCGCTGCAGCCCGACGGCAGCCGCCGCCCCGAGCCCCGGCTCGACCTCGACGCCGTCGTCAGCACCTTCATGGCCATGGCCGAGCTGCCCCTCAGCGCCAACGTGCTGTTCACCACGGTGATGGCCACCAACATGCCTTTTGTGGGCCGGGGCTGAGCCCTGCGTCCAGCCGCCAACCCAATGCGCCTGCCCCTCATCGCCCTCGCCCTGGCCGCCCTGTCCAGCACCGCCCAAGCCCAGTTCCTCAACTTCCGCCAAGTGCTGGAGCGCCCCGACCGCCCGCAGCCCCAAGCCCGCGTGGCGTACGGTGCCTTGCCGCAGCAGCAGGCCGAGCTGTGGCTGCCCAGCCCGGCCGAACGTCCCCACCCCGTGGTGCTGATGGTGCACGGCGGCTGCTGGCGCGCCGACCTGCCCGGCCCTGAGTTGGTCGCCTGGCAAGCCGAGGCCCTGCGCCAGCGTGGCGTGGCCGTTTACAGCGTCACCTACCGGCGCTTGGGCGCTGCAGGTGCGCCGGAGGCTGAGGCGAACGGCGGCTACCCCGCCACCTTCCAAGACCTGGCCCTGGCTGCCGACCACCTGCGCACCCTGGCCACCCAGCACCCGCTGGACCTGCAGCGCGTCACCACCACCGGCCACAGCGCCGGCGGCCACCTCGCCCTGTGGCTGGCCGCGCGCAAGAACCTGCCGGCCAGCAGCCCGCTGCACAGCGCCCAGCCCCTGCCTATCCACGCCGTGGTGCCGGTGGCCGGCGTGGGCGATCTGGCCTGGGGCGCGGCCTTCGTGGGCGGGGCTTGCGGTGCCGACACCGTGGCCCGCTTGGTGAACGCCCCCCAGCGCGGCACCACCGCCTGGGCCGACACCTCGCCCGCCGCACTGCTGCCGCTGGGCGTGCCGGTGCTGATGGTGTCCGGCGCCTACGACCCCATCGTGGCCCCAGCCCACGCGCGCCGCTTCCAGCACCTGGCCGCCGGCAAGGCCGACACCCCGGTGCGCTTGATGACCCTCGACGAAGCCGGCCACTTCGAACTCATCGCCCCCTGGACCGACGCCGGCCGCGCCGTGGTCGAACGCATCGCTGCCATCGCCAAGGCGCCAACGGCCGCTGCTGCCCCCTAGCGCCCGTGGGGCCGCCGCTGCGGCCCGCGCTCATGTTCTCGAAATCGACTTTCTGCGACACGTAGCGGCCCTCGTGTCGCCGGCGGCGACATGACACCTAGGTCGCGGCGCCACCCAATCTGTCCCCATCCCGGCATGCCCCTTGCTGCACCCCGGTATGCCCCTCGACGCCGCCGACGCCCACTCGCTCATGCTCGCCAGCATCGGCGAGGGCATTTTTGGCATTGATTTGGACGGGCGCTGCACCTTCGTGAACCCGGCTGCACTGCGCTTGCTCGGGCAGCGCACCGAAACGGTGCTGGGCCGGAACATGCACGACCTGGTGCACCACACCCATGCCGATGGGCGGCACTACCCCGAGTGCGATTGCCCGATCTTCAAAGCCTTCCGGCTGGGCCAGCCTTGCCGCATCGACCACGAGGTGCTGTGGCGCTCCGACGGCACGCCGTTCGAGGCCGAGTACGCCAGCCAGCCGCTGCTGGAGCAGGGCCGCGTGGTGGGCGCCGTGGTCAGCTTTGTCGACATTGGCGAGCGCAAGCGGGCCGAGGTGCTGCTGCGCCGCGCCAACGACGAGCTGGAAGCCCGCGTGGCCGAGCGCACGCAGGCGCTGAACACCGCGCTGGTGCGCCTGCGCGAGCTGGCCCAGCACGCCGAAGGGGTGCGCGAGGCCGAGCGCACGCGCATCGCCCGCGAGATCCACGACGAGCTGGGCAGCCTTTTGGTGGCGCTCAAGCTCGACACCGGCTGGCTCTCGCGCCGCATCGAGGGCGACCCGCAGCTGCTCGCCAAATGCCAAGGCATGGGCCGCACCATCGACACCGCCGTGGACAACCTCGGCCGCATCATCACGGACCTGCGCCCCAGCATCCTGGACCACCAAGGCCTGTGGGCCGCGCTGGAGTGGCAGGCGCAAGAGTTCATCGAAACCACCGAGCTGCAAGCCGACCTGCAGGTGCACGTGGCGCACGGCGTGGCGCCGCCGCAGGGCGGGCAGGCCATTGCGGTGTTCCGCATCTTTCAAGAGATCTTGTCCAACGTCGCGCGGCATGCGCGCGCGCGGCAGGTGTGGATCCGCATCGCCGTGGACGACCCACCCGACCCCGTTCTTTATTTGGAAGTGCGCGACGACGGCGTGGGCACCCTTCCTGAGCGCCTCAGCGCCCCGCAAAGCTTTGGTGTGATGGGCATGCACGAGCGCGCCTCGCCCTTTGGCGGCCGCGTCAGCATCGACAGCGCGCCCGGCCAGGGCACGCGCGTGCGGCTGGTGATGCCGCTGGAGGCCGCCAGCCCATGATCCGCGTCCTCATCTGCGACGACCACGTCATCGTGCGCCAAGGCCTGCGCCAGCTCTTGTCTGAGGCCGGTGATGTGGAGGTCAGCGCCGAGGCCGCCGACGGCCCCGCCGCCGTGCAGCGCCTGCGCCAAGGCGGCATCGACGTGCTCTTGCTCGACATCGCCCTGCCCGGGCGCGACGGCCTCGACGTGCTGCGCCAGGTGCGCGAAGAGTGGCCGCGCCTGCCCGTGCTCATGCTCAGCACCTACCCCGACCGCCACTACGCCGTGCGCAGCCTCAAGCTCGGCGCCATGGGCTACCTGAACAAGAGCGCGGATTCCGAGCAGATCACCGCCGCCGTGCGTCGCGTGCGCGGCGGGCAGCGCTTCATCACCCCCGCCGTGGCCGATCTGCTGGCCAACGCGCTGGGTGCGGGCTTCGACGAAGAACAGCCGCTGCACGAGCTGCTGTCCCACCGTGAGTTCCAGGTCTTCAAGCAACTGGCCGCCGGGCAAAGCGTGGGCGAGATCGCGCAGCTGCTCAGCCTGTCGTCCAACACCGTCAGCACCTACCGCGCGCGCATCCTCGAGAAAACCGGCGCCCGCAACGACGTGGAGCTGGCGCTGTACGCCATCCGCCGCGGCGAGGGCGCGCTGCCTGCGCAAGGCTTGTAGGGCCAGCCCTACACAAAGTGCCAAGGGGCGTCGATGGCGCCACGCGGCCCGGCGGCTGAGACTGGCTCACACCTGCCAGGAGCCGCCGCCATGAGCACTTACTTCGACCCCTACGACGCCGACCGACCGATGCGCATGGGCTGCCGCTGCGGCGCCCACACCACCGAGGCCGAGCACGCCGCCGCCGAGCTGCGCCAGCGCAGCGAGACCGAAGACTTCAAGGCCTACTCGAACGAATTCGTTGAAGCCTCGCTGGTGCGCGCCCTGTTCCCGCAGGACGACCAGCGCCGCAACTTCCTGCGCGCCGTGGGCCGCCGCACGGCCATGGCCGCCATCGCCAGCGTGCTGCCGGCCGGCGCGCTCACCAGCCTGCAGGCCATGGCCCAAGAGGGCAAGGGCGCCGCGCTGGAGAAGAAGGACCTCAAGATCGGCTTCATCCCCATCACCTGCGCCACCCCGTTGATCATGGCCCACCCGCTGGGCTTCTACCGGAAGGAAGGGCTCAACGTCGAGGTGGTCAAGACGGCAGGCTGGGCGCTCATCCGCGACAAGATGCTGAACAAGGAGTACGACGCCACGCACTTCCTGTCGCCCATGCCGCTCGCCATCTCGCTGGGCCTGGGCAGCAACCCCAAGCCCATGCACGTGGCCACCATCCAGAACACCAATGGCCAGGCCATCACGCTGCACGTCAAGCACAAAGACAAGCGCGACCCCAAGCTCTGGAAAGGCTTCAAGTTCGCTGTGCCGTTTGAGTACAGCATGCACAACTTCCTGCTGCGTTACTACGTGGCCGAAGCCGGGCTGAACCCCGACACCGACATCCAGATCCGCGTCGTGCCGCCGCCTGAAATGGTGGCCAACCTGCGCGCCGGCAACATCGACGGCTACCTCGGCCCCGACCCCTTCAACCAGCGTGCCGTGTTCGAGGAAGTGGGCTTCATCCACCTGCTCACCAAAGACCTCTGGAACGGCCACCCCTGCTGCGCCTTCGGCACCAGCCGCGAGTTCATCCAACAAAACCCCAACACCTTTGCCGCGCTGTACCGCGCCGTGCTCACCGCCGCCGCCATGGCGCGGCAGGCCAAGAACCGCGAGCTCATCGCCAAGGTCATTGCGCCGGCCCAATACCTGAACCAACCCGAGACCGTGCTGCAACAGGTGCTCACCGGCCGCTTTGCCGACGGCCTGGGCAAGGTGCAAACCGTGCCCGACCGCGCCGACTTCGACCCCATCCCTTGGCCCAGCATGGCCGTGTGGATGCTCACCCAGCTCAAGCGCTGGGGCTACCTGAAGGGCGACGTCAACTACAAGCAAATCGCCGAGCAGGTGTTCCTGCTCACCGATGCCAAGAAGACCATGAAGCAGCTCGGCCAGCCCGTGCCCGAAGGCAGCTACCCGAAGTTCACCATCATGGGCAAGGTGTTCGACCCCGCCAAGCCCGATGAGTACGTGAAGAGCTTCGCCATCAGCAAGGCGGCTTGACATGGCGCTGTCCGAGCGCACCAAGGCCTCCCTGCTCTCGGTGCTCATCCTGGCCCTGCTGCTGGGCGTGTGGCACATCGCCACGCTCAGCCCCGCAGCGGCGCCAGCGCCCACCGTGGCCCTGACGCCGGAGCAGCTGGAGTACGCCCAGCTCATGGGCCAAGCCCCCGGCGGCACCGCGCCCGTGCAGGCCAAGTCCGGCTTCCCCACCTTGGCGCAAATGGGCACCGCCATCGCCACCCAGCTGGCCAGTCCGTTCTACGACAACGGCCCCAACGACAAAGGCATCGGCCTGCAGCTCGCCTACTCACTCGCCCGTGTGGGGCTGGGCTACCTGATCGCCGCGCTGGTCGCCATCCCCTTGGGCTTTGTGATCGGCATGAGCCCGCTGCTGTACCGCGCGCTCGACCCCTTCATCCAAGTCCTCAAGCCCATCTCGCCCCTGGCCTGGATGCCGCTGGCGCTGTACACGATCAAAGACAGCCACATCAGCGGCATCTTCGTCATCTTCATCTGCTCCGTCTGGCCCATGCTGCTCAACACCGCCTTCGGCGTGGCCGGCGTGCGGCGTGAGTGGCTCAACGTGGCCCGCACCCTGGAAGTGCGCCCGCTGCGCCGCGCCTTCGAAGTCATCTTGCCCGCCGCCGCGCCCACCATCCTCACCGGCATGCGCATCAGCATGGGCATTGCGTGGCTCGTCATCGTGGCCGCTGAAATGCTGGTGGGCGGCACCGGCATCGGCTACTTCGT
>CAZAIR010000077.1:5609-11170 GCA_964485225.1 uncultured Burkholderiaceae bacterium | reverse complement strand
ATGGCGATCAAAGCGTCCAGCTTCGCGTGTTGCTGCGGCTTGTAGTCGATGTGCAGCGTGGCCACGCGCAGCGCAGGGCTGTGCCAGCCTCCCAGCGCCTTGCAGCCGACGCTCAGGTGGGCGTGGGCTACAGCCGGCGCCCACTGCGTGAGGGCCTTACGGATGCCCCAAGCCCAGAATGGCTTCCAGCCGGGGATGCCAATGCGCTGCACATCAGGGGCCAGGTGGCGGGCCCACCCGCCGTCAGTGCGTCCGACCTCGGAGACCGGCATCAGCATCGCGACGCTGTGGCGGGCCGACTGCGCATTGGCCAGTTCCACGGCGTAACGCTCAGTGCCAGCGAACTGGCGCGTCATCAGGATGTGTGCAATGCGCATGAACCTTGTGCGGATCCTGGAATCAAAAGGTAACGGCGCTGCAAGCAGGACCGGCCGGCGCCAAATGCGCCACAGCCCGCCCGAAAGCGGCGGGCTACCCTCGACGGGCATGGGGTGAAGCGGTGCATTGTCGTTTCACCGACCCAACTGGGATGGTGTTGGATGAGAGTTGTTCATTTCGTCAGTGGCAGCTTTGGTACCGCCTGCCAAGTGGCCCTGGACGTGGCGCGCGACCAAATGCAGCGTGGCGACTTTGCACCCCTGCTGGTGTTGCGCAACAGCCGCGGCACCGACCCTGACCGTGTGGCCAAGCTGCGCGACAGCGGTTTGCCGGTGGAAGTGCTGCCCAGCTGGAGCCATTGGGCAACCTTTTGGGCCCTCCTGCGCTTGTTGCGCCGTGAGCAACCGACCGTGTTGGTGGCCCATGGTTACCCCGAGCACGTGGTGGGCCGCTGGGCCGCTTGGTGGGCGCGTGTTCCGCACTGGGTACAGGTCGAGCACAACCCTCGCGAGCGCTATGTGGGCTGGCGGGCTTGGCAAATGCGCTTCCTGGGCCGGCGAACCGATGCCATCGTGGCGGTGGCCGAGCCCGTCAGGCAGCGCTTGCTGCGCTTGGGTCTGCCGGAGGTGGCGTTGCGCGTCATTCCGAGCGGCATCGACTTGTCACGCTTTACGAGCTTGGCCGAGCGCCCATTTGCCGAGCGCGAGCCCGGCATCGTCATGAGCGCCCGCTTTGCCCGTCAAAAAGACCACCTCACGCTGCTACGCGCGCTGGCGCTGCTGCGCGACGAGCACGGTCTGCAGCCCAGCCTGCAATTGGCCGGCGCGGGTAAAGCCAGCTTGCAGGCCCGCGCGCAGGGCATGACCCAGCGCTTGAACCTATTGGGACAGGTGCGCTTTCTGGGGTACGAGCCGCGCATTGCTGAGTTGCTGGCATCGCGGCAGATATTCGTGCTCAGCACCCACCAGGAGGGCATGCCCTTGGCACTCATCGAGGCCATGGCCGCGGGCTGCGCCTGCGTTGCCACCCTGGTGCCTGGCGTGGAGGGTGTGCTGGAGCACGATCGCACCGGCCTGCTGGTGCCCCCCCAGAGCCCGGCGTTGATGGCTGCCGCCCTGCAGCGTCTGCTGACCGAGCCCGGCTTGGCTGAGCGCTTGGGCGCTGCAGCCCGGGCGCAGGCCTTGTCGGTTCATGGCCTGCCCTTGATGCGCCAGCGCTACGCCGCGCTGATGAACGACATCATTCGCTGACGGTCATCCATATCTCGTTGCGGCGCATGAAGGGCAGCGTGAACGGACCGTTGAAGCGGGCTAGCACGGGCTCACCTTGCAACTTCACGCCCGCCTTCTCCGCGGCATCGCGGAGCTGGGCCAGCTGCTCGGTGTAAGTGCGCTCGCTCCAGCTGCCGCTGTACCGGATCACGGCCAGCGTGCGCGCAGGCTCTTCTCGCACCATCACCCGTGGGTTGTTAGGCACGGGCGCTGTGGCCAAGGTCACATCCGCTGGCAGCACAAACTGCACGATGTGACCGCCTTCTGCGGCTTGGGTTTGCGTGACGGGTGCCGTCATGGCCAGCTTGACCGGCTCGGCTGCCTGGGTGACGGGCGCCGTCATGGCCAGTTTGGTTTGCGCGGTGTTGCCGCCAAAAATGTAATTGGCCAGCAGCCGGAAGCCCTGGTTGCCAGCTTCGCTGAAGCTGCCCGGCACCCGCACCTCTGCCACCACGTAAGGGGCGTAGCGCCTCAGCTCGAAGTTACCGTCTTGCTTCAGGCGCTCGAACCGAGGCTCCTCAATGGCCTGCGCGCTGGGGGGAGTCAACATCAAGGTTCCGATCAAAGCGAGGGCCAGGACAAGGCGCATGAAAACTCTCCAGTCTTGATTTGGTCTGGATAGTGCACCGCATTCGATGGCCTTGCAAGCGTCAGGTTGGCAGCGCTTGGTGCTCAGGGGAGGCATTGATGCCAAAGGCCCCGCGCTGTCCCGGTCATGATCAACGACCGGTGATGGCGTGGTCAGAGCGCATGTTTCCCCGGTCTTGAGTCGGCTGGTCAGTTGCGCCCGCTTGCGTGCGCTCTGCCTTTTGGGTTGGGAGGCGTTCAGCTCAACGGTAGTGCCCCGATCCGGCCCACTCCCGACGACCGGGGTTGTTGGATCAGCCGGGCGTTCAATGCGACCATCCGGAGGTGTCTGGTCGGTTCGTTGCTGGGCAGTGCTGTTGCGATGACTGAAACCCTTGTCTGTGGCTCTTTGCTTGTCGTTGCAGCCACCACCATCAATGGTCCATCGCTTAAGTGGCTGACGTCGTGGGGCGGGTGTTCGCCAAGTCTTCGGCCGTCTTCAGTGCGGCGGCAACGATTTGGTCCATGTTGTAGTACCGGTATTGCGCCAGGCGTCCGACAAAGGTCACACCCGGTTCGGCTTCAGCCTTTTCGGCATATCGCTTGAACAGGGCTTCATTCTCCGGACGTGGGACCGGGTAGTAGGGGTCGCCCTCGGCCTGCGGATACTCCAGCACGATGGACGTACCGGTGTGTTGCTGACCTGTCAAGTGCTTGAATTCGGTGATTCGTGTGTAGGCGTGTCGGTTCGGGTAGTTGACCGTACCAACAGCTTGAAGTTGGTTCTTGTCCGCGAGGTGCCTGTGCTCGAAGGAAAGGCTGCGGTAGGGCAGCGGGCCGAAGCAGTGTTCGAAATAGGCATCAATTGGGCCGGTGTAAATCAGGTGGGCTGACTGGAATCGCTTACGTTGTTCACGGAAGTCGACGTTCAATTCAACGCTGATGCGGGGGTGATCGAGCATCCGCTCGAACATGCGGGTGTAACCATCGAGTGGCATCAGTTGATAGGTGTCCGTGAAGTACCGATCGTCGTCATTGCTGCGCGTGGGGATTCGAGCAGCAACGCCGGCTGACAGCTCACTCAAGTCCAGCCCCCATTGCTTGCGGGTGTAGCCGCGGAAGAACTTTTCACACAGGTCAGGGCCTACAGAGTTGAGAACCACGTCCTCGCTGGTTTTCAACGGTTCCCGTGGTTGGCGTACTCGGTCGAGGTAGGCAGCGGCTTCCTCTTCGGTGAGTGCCAGACCGTACAGCTGGTTCAAGGTTGTCCGATTGATGGGGATAGGCAGCAATTGCTCGCCCACTTCCGCCAACACTCGGTGTTCATAAAAGCGCCAGTCTGTGAAACGTGACAGGAATTCGATCACCCGCTTACTGTTGGTGTGGAAGATGTGCGGGCCGTACGGGTGGATCAAAACCCCATGTTGATCGACCTTGTCAAAAGCGTTCCCGCCAATGTGATCACGGCGGTCAATGACATGGACCCGGCGACCGGCGTCAGCCAAGACGCGCGCACAAACTGCGCCAGCAAAGCCAGCTCCGACGATGAGGTAGTCCAACTGGGTTTCGTTCATGGTGCTTTGCCAATGGGCTGTTAGGAGGGCTTTGCCAAAAGATGCCTTGGTTCAGGGCTACGCTCGCCAATCGCAGCCCGCTCGAGAGCCATGCGGATCTCGCCACGTTCGCTCGTTCACCCCCAGGGATTGGACCTGACCCGCCCCCGACTTGGATTTGCAAATGCAGTTGGCTGTGGGTTCATTTCTGGCAGCTGCTGCTGCCGATCTCACGCCAGGGCTGGGTCAGTGTGCGCCAACCGCTGGCTCATGAAGTCCACCAGGCCCGCAACCACTCGCTGCGGGTCCGAGGTTCGGCGGATGTGCTCATTGACATCCAAATGATCTGGCGAGGCGAGCCGCGCCAAGGCCTCGGACAGGGCCTGGGCAATCGCACCAGGGTCACTGGGATAGGCCTGAGGGCAGTGGTCGCCAAAGTTCAAGGCGTAGGCCTCTTGCAGTGTGGGTAGATCGATCGCGCCGATGCAGCCACCAAATCCCAAGCCGACGCCGGCTGCTCCTCGCACCATGCCTTCCAGCAGGGCATAGCCGGCGCCCGTGATCACATCGATCTGGTCGAGCCACGGGCCGGGATCGGTCACCGTCCCGGTGAACTCCGCGTTCAAGCCCAGTTGAGCCGCTTTGGCTTGGCAGCTCTTGAGGTAGCTCCCACCGCCGATGACCAACACGCGAAAGCGGTTCGGCTCGGGTAGCAACGCAATGGCCTCCAGCCAAGCCTCGCACCGCGGTCCCTTGCTGCCGCTCAAGCGCGAGCAGTAGCCCAGCGTGATGGGCTTACTGGGGACCGCTCGCTGTCGTAAGGGGGGCATAGCAACCGGGAGTTTGCTGCCCAGCACCGGCGGCTTGTGCATCGCTTCTCCCTCGTCAATCAGGCGGGTGAAGGCGTTTGCGAGCGTGTCGCACATCGTCACCACGCCCGAAGCGTTGCTGAACAACCGTCGCCACTGGGCCATCCGCTCTGCACTGTGTCCGTTGTGCATACAGGCCACCCAAGGGATCCCCGCGGTGGCGCGCAGCTTGTGTGCGAAGCGGGCTTGGCTGTAGTGGTTCACAAACAGCAGGTCGGGCTTCAAGCGGCGCTTTAACCAAGGTCGGAACAGGGGCTCCAGCATGGGGTGCGCTGGCGGCAGCCACAGCCGTTCTGCAAACTCAAATCGAGGACCTGCCGGCCACGCGTATACCTCATGCCCCTGGTTCACCAACTCTTGAGCAACCGTCCGGCAGTAGGTCGTGATGCCATTCAAGGAGGTATCGCGGAGCAGAAAAACGATGCGCATGGAGCGGTAAAGAAGATGAAGCCTTCGGAGCCGACCATCGAACTGCTTTGAGGGCTGTTGGATGCTCGGAAGGGTTTAATCCAACTTAGGGTGAACTCGCCGCGGCTTCGGACTGCAGATCGCAGCAGGGACGCCGGTGCAGACAAGAAACCCTCTCGGATCTGGTTTTCCACTGCGCCATCAGGGTTTGCTGCAAACGAACTCCCATACCATGTAGCTCAGCTTGCCCTTGATTCGGTGCTCGAGGTGGCGCCAGCGTTGACGCAAGTTGGGCGGTTGCAAAGGGTCTAGCGAATCACGGTACACAGCGAATTCCGCACGCTTGGCCATGAAGTGGCCTTGGAAGCCATACATCCGGGCCAAAGGAGACTCACCTGTGAAATAACGGTGGGTGCTGTTTGTGATGATATTGACGTGTGTTGGGTCGCAAAAGGCTTCGACAGACGGGTAAGCTGGGGTCAACGCGTAGAAGAACCCACCTGGTCTAAGCACCC
>CAZAIR010000077.1:0-5599 GCA_964485225.1 uncultured Burkholderiaceae bacterium | reverse complement strand
CCCGTGATACCTCGTTCATCAATTCCACGAAGGGGAACCGTGTGGCCTGGCCGTCGGCCGTGGGCAAGACGCGCGGAATGTGCTCCAAGAAATCGAATGCCGACACCGAATCAAAGCTGCTATCCGGAAATGGAATAGGTTGAAGTGCGAGATTGGCCCCGCGAACCTCAACCGTGCCCGTGCTACCGCGCGGCGCCACATCGACTCCAAAAACAGTGCTGCGTCGGTAAGGGTTGCGCGGTACAGGGCCGCAACCGATGTCAAGGTGAGTGGTGGACGAGTTCATCGGTGCTTCAGGTAGTGGGCGAGGATGGAGCCAACCTGCGACAGGCGGCTTGACAAGCGGGTCGGCGCCCGCATGGCCAGACCTGCGTAGATCCAGCATTCGGACCAACTGGGGCGCTCCTTTGTACGGAACTCATATTTCGCAAGCTTGAACCAAGCCTGAGTAAATCCCGCGGCTTGACGGTAGTGCTCGAGCATGCGCTCCAAGCGAACTGCATACCGCGCATTCTTAATGGGCGATTTCTTGTACTCGAGCAGGGCATTTTGAGGATGCTCGCGGTGCAAGGCCAGGGCTTCGGCCAGATAGTACTTGTGGCCACCCAAGATATCGCTGCCGTAAAACAAGCAGTCATCGGGTCTGCTTTTCCACTCTGCGATTTGGTCGGACGGTAGCGCCAAGATCCGCTGAAGCAAGCTTCGCCTCAGCGTGTTACCCGACGTGGCAACCCCTTGCCAGCGTTGGATGCAAGCGCCCAGCAACATGGACAAACCCAAGTCCCGACTTCGGCTGTGGCGCTTTCTGGTCAACATCAAGCCCGTGTGTGCACCGAATTTCTCCATGTTGCAGAACACGTAATCGACGCTGGGTTGATTTACATAAACTTGGGCGACGCGCCGCAAATAATCAACATGCCATAAGTCATCTGAGTCGAGCAGGGCTACCACCTCGCCACAGGCTTGTTGGCAGCCCTCGACCCACGCCGACATTTGCCCACCGTTTTCTTTGCAGATGACTTTGACGCGAGATTCGTGGCTGAAGGCGTCTTGCAGTCGGGCGACGGACTGGTCGGTCGAGCCGTCGTCTACAACAATCACTTCCATGGGCGGCAAGCTTTGCTGCAAAGCCGATTTCACCGCTGCGACGACATAGTCCTCGTAGTTGAAACTGCTGACGATGACCGAGAAGGAAGGCGAATCTGACAGCGTGCCCGATGTTGGTTGTTGCATCTCAAATCGGCCCTGATGTTTGGGTGGGCAAAGGGGCAGGATTCATCATTGGCGGCGTGCTTGCGGTTCGAGCAATTGCTTGGTGCGCAGACCCCAAAACTGCTTGAGTGCAAAACCCGCGAAGGATGCGCGGCGATTGATGGCCATCACTTCGGCCTTGCGGCTCGCGAGGTGCTGCACAAGCGCCGGTGAAAACCATTCGCGCTCCCGCCGCTGCCAGAGGCGACTGAGTTCCACCAAGTAGCCTTGATCTGGGCCGGGGAGGGAGGCCAGCTGGCTCAGCCAGCGCGCGCGGTCGGTATAGACAGCGACGGCGCCTCGCGGCGCCTCATTGGGCCGGCCGCCAGCCCGTGCGATGTTGGTTTGTGCATCCTGATGCTGCCTGTACTGCACCAAGGCTTCATTCAGGTAGGCAATGCCGCCTCTCGACGCAGCCACAAAGGCAAGCCACCAATCGTGGTAGCGCAGCATCGGCATTGGCTGAGCTTGGTCAAGCAGCTCACGCGTGAAGAGCATGGCGTGTCCCGATACGCAGTTCCAAAAGGCAAATGACACGCTCGATTGCCCCGAGACCATGTTCAGGCGGTCAGACACCTTCATGCCTACGGGCCTGCCATCCGCGTCAATGAGCTCGGAGTCGCAATAGGCCAATGACTTGTCTTGGATGATCCCGTGCAACCTTGTCAATTTGTGCGGTAGCCACAGGTCATCTTGGTCGCATGGTGCGATGTAGGCACCACGGCATGCGCTCAAGGCTTTGGCGAAGTTGGCGACGATGCCCAGGTTGTGGCTGTTGCGCTCGATCCGCAGCCGACCGTCTTGGGCGGCGAAGGATTCGAGGATCGCCCAGGTGCCGTCGCTGGAGTGGTCGTCCATGACCACGATCTCGAGGTTCGGCCAGCTTTGCGTCAGCAGGGTGGTCAGCTGTGCGGCCAAGTAACGCTCACCGTTGTAGGTGCATAACGCCACAGAGATCAGTGGGGCAGCATTCATCGTTGAAGGCCAGCGGTTATGGCCGACATGGGCGCTGGCGCGCTCATTCGCACCAGTGTTCCGCAATCCAACCGGCTGGACGCGCATAGCGCCAGTTACCGTTGCTGCGGCCGGCCAAGGCATCGGGCGGGTTCATCACACCGTGGAAGACCAAGATGCGAGCGCCTGCAGGCACAAAAGGGTCCCGCCAGTAGCTGGTGGGCCAGGTTGGAATGCAGTGGTACTTCCAGCTTGCGCACCAAGCCGCGTCCCAATACTGCAGCTTGCCTTGGCGGTGCATCCAGTCTGACAGGAAGGCCTGCTCGTTGCGGAAGCGGGCGCGCACATCGTCAAAGTGGGTGCGAAAGTAGGCCAGCAGATCGGGGTGGGCGCCCAGGCGCCAGCGGTAGACCGACGAGTTGCCGGTCACGCGCCAGGGGCGCTTCCAGTCGTGGATGATGAGGAATTCACCGGGTGCTTCGAAGAACGGCGTGATGTCGTCAACGATGACCACATCGAGATCCAGGAACAGCGCGTCACCTTTCAGGCCATGCAGGTTGGCCTCAAAGGTGGTCAGTTTGGTCCAGCCGCGCTCAGGGCTGCCAGGGGGCAGGGCCAAATCAGGGATGGGCAAGCAACGCACGTCGGGGTGGATGCCTTCGCTGCGGTCGGTCAGGCAAACAAACTGGAATGGGCCGCGCAGGTGGCGCTTGACCATCGCGTACAGGCGATTGACGTACTCAGGCCCGTACTTGGTCCCCCACTTCATGCACAGCACAGTGCGCGTCACAGCCGGCGCGTTCATCGTCACAGTTCCTCTACTGGGCGTGGCGGGAAGCTGTCCCAACTCAGGCAGCCCGGGCATTGCCAAAAGTAGTGGCCTGACTCAAAGCCGCAGGCGGCGCAACGGTAGCGGTTCAGCGGCTTGGCGGCCACGTCGATGGCCTGCATCACGCCCTTGGCGACAGGCTCTCCTTGCAGCGCCAGCAGTTGGCGGGCGGCATTGAGGGAAGGCGTGCCGTTGAGGTGTGTCTGTAGCCGCTCCGCCGCGTGATCGGGCGCCAAGGTGTTGAGCGCCATCAGCACCGCCAAGTTGGCGTCTTGGGCATAGCGCTGCGTCAACACCTGCACCGCTTGGTCGATGGCCTCTGTGTGGCCAGCCGCCTGTGCGGCGAGGGCTGCTGCTGCGAAGTCTCCCGCCACCAAAGGGAACGCCGCTGGGCTGGCCACCAGCAGTTCGCCAAAGGCTTGTACCGCCACGTCGGCCTTGCCGGCTTGCAATGCCCATTGGCCGCTCAGGGCGCGTGCTCGGGCATGCCCGGGCGCCAGGGCAATGGCTTGCTCCAGCAGGGTTTGAGCGGTTTGCGCGTGCCCGGCTTCGCGCTCGCCCAGTGCGCGCTCGCACAGGTATTGCGCGCGGCGTGTGATGAAAGAACCGGCACCGCGCGCTTCCAGAGATTCCGCCACCTCGCCCGCATGCACCCAATCGCGAGAACGTTCGTACAGGCTCAGTAGTGCCAACTCGGCGTCCAGCGCGTAAGCGGTACCCGCCAGCTCGCGGTACGCCTGTTCGGCGCGGTCGAACAAACCGGCCTTGAAAAAGTCTTGCGCCAGCGCGTGTTGCGCGCGGGCGCGCTCGCTGGCGGGTAGGTCTGAACGGGCCAACAGGTGCTCGTGCACACGCACGGCGCGCTCGGTCTCACCGCGACGTCTGAACAGGCTACCCAAGGCGAAGTGCAGCTCGGCCGTGTCGGGATCGTGCTGTACGGCCTCGATGAAGGCATCGATGGCTTTGTCGTGCTGCTCGTTCAACAGCAGGTTCAAGCCCTTGAAGTAACTTTGTGGGGCGTCCCGAGGGTCGCGTTTGGCCTGTCGCAGATCCAAGCGCGAACCCAGCCAACCCATGCCGAATGCGGCCGGGATGACCAGCAGCAACCAACGCAGGTCAAAGTCCATCGCGGATCACCGGGTTGGCCGGCACTTCAACAGGCATGGTGGCGTTGATGTCGGCCTGGCGCCGCGCCTGCGCGCGGTGCCGCCACCACGCGGGCACCATGGCCACCACGCCGAACGCGGCCCCTAGGCCAAACGCGGCCAGCACGACGATGACCAAGGGGCTTTGCCACGTGTGGCCAAAGAACCAGTGGACGGTGACGTCCTGCAGGTTGTTCAGCGCGAACGCGAACAACGTAAAGAAGAGGAAAGCCCTGATGGCCCAGGTGAGCAAACGCATGGCCGGATTGTCGGCGGCGCCCGTTCAGTCTTGGCCGGGGTTTTGCCGGTCCAGGTGCTCTACGGCTTCGCGCAGCGCCTTCCCCGGCTTGAAGTGCGGAACGCGCTTTTCAGGGATGGGCACCTGCTCACCCGTCTTGGGGTTGCGACCCATGCGGGGCGGGCGGCGGCTGACCGAAAAACTGCCAAAGCCTCGGATCTCGATCCGGTGTCCGCGTGCCAAGGCGTCGCTCATCGCGTCCAGCAGCGCTTTCACAGCGAACTCGATGTCGCGCTGAGGGATCTGCGGGAATCGTTCGGTCAGCAAGGTGACGAGGTCAGAGCGGGTCATGTGCAGTGGGCTCGCAGGACTCACGCAAAGCTGGCTTTGAGCGCCAACCAGGCCTTGCGTCAGTCCTCAGAAGAAACAAAAGCCCGCAGGGTTTGAAGCTGCGGGCCTTACAGGATATCGCTCACCCGAGCGGGCTGGGGCCCGCAGGGGTGAAGGGCATCACATTCAGTTGCCGCCTTTGTCCAGCTTGGCGCGCAGCAGGGCGCCCAGGCTGGTGGTGCCGGCGTTCTCGCGCTCGGCCGTGGCCGACAGCGACTTCATCGCTTCTTGCTGGTCGGCGTCGTCCTTGGCCTTGATCGACAGCTTGATCGAACGCGACTTGCGGTCCACGTTGATGATCAAGGTGGTGACTTCGTCGCCTTCCTTGAGCACGTTGCGGGCGTCTTCGACGCGGTCGCGGCTGATTTCGCTGGCCGGCAGGTAGCCGGTCACTTCTTCAGCCAGGTCGATCTCGGCACCGCGCGGGTCAACGGTCTTGACCTTGCCGACCACCGTGGCGCCACGGTCGTTGATGGCCGTGTAGTTGGTGAACGGGTCGCTGTCCATCTGCTTGATGCCCAGCGAGATGCGCTCGCGCTCGACGTCCACAGCCAGCACCACGGCTTCGACTTCTTGCCCCTTCTTGAAGTTGCGCACGGCGGCTTCGCCGGTTTCGTTCCAAGACAGGTCGCTCAGGTGCACCAAGCCGTCGATGCCAGCGGCCAGGCCGATGAAGATACCGAAGTCGGTGATCGACTTGATCGGGCCCTTGACCTTGTCGCCGCGCTTGAAGTTCTCGGCGAACTCTTCCCACGGGTTGGCACGGCACTGCTTCATGCCCAGGCTGATGCG
>CAZAIR010000076.1:0-11209 GCA_964485225.1 uncultured Burkholderiaceae bacterium | reverse complement strand
GTTGAACTCGTGGAGTTGGTGTCGCGCAACCAGGCGCCGGTTGCGAGCTCGGCCCAGAAGGCGTCGTCAAAGTCGTCCAGTGCGGTGCTCAGCGCCTGGTCTTCTGCCTCGGCACGGCGCAGTGCTTCCCTGACGCGGGGGTGCTCGTCGAACCGCTCATGGCAGGTCAGCGCGGTGGCGGCAAACACACATCCGTCCTGCTCACGCTCAAAACCCAAGGCTTGGCAGCGCAGTAGCAAGGCGTCGATGCGCTGAGCTTGCGCAGGGGTCGGCATCAAGTCCCAAGCTTGGCCAATGGCCAAGGTCTTGTTGATGGTTGCAACTCGCTCCAAGCTCTGCCAGCTGGTCGAATCAAAACGCAGCGGCAAGGCGCCCGTGGCGGGCAATGCCCCAGCATTCGGCTGCAAAGCAACGAGCTCGTTCATCGGACTCAGCGTGCACCAGCCAGCCAACTCTGTTTGGACGACTTGCCACTGCATCTCTTGAAGCACACGGGGAAGGTGCCAAAAAACTCTGGGATCCCACAGACGAAGCGGCCAAGCCTGGCCTCGATCGTTGACGACACGCGCGACGGTTGCAAGCCGCTTGGCCATGATCGCGGGCGCGTCGTTCGAGCAAAACCAGGCGCAGATGCTGCGCCCCAGGTACGTATCACTCAGCAGGCCGAGAGATTCCTTGATGGCCATGCGCACCGACAAGTTGACCAAGCGTTCGGCTGCCGGCTCGTCGGGGACATGCAGTAGGTACGGCGCTTTGTCCGGATCGATGTCAGCATGCATGGGCGGCAGGGCTTGGCGATGAATCCGACCTGAAGCCAGGGCCTCCTCAAAGGTGGGCTCACGCACCAAGGGGTCCGCAAGCACTGGGTCGACCACGATGGCCAACGCACCATGGCTGGCCGCGCAGGTCCTGCGCAGGGAACGCAGAGTGCGCTCGACGAGCGCATTCGCTAGAGCATCGTCCTCATCAGCAATCGACATGACCGGCATCTCGCTGTGCACTAGACCGCCCCGCCGATGGCAGCAGCTTCTTCCATCCGCTTGGCACAACCCTTCAGCTCGCCACCCCGCTTCAAGCTCACCGCCCCACTCCCCCCACCCGCACTGGTCAACACCTTCTTGCTCGCCTTGAACTCCACCTTGCCCTCGGTCATCAAGGTGATCTTGCCGGGCTCGAGCCGCATGGCACTGCCCGCAGCCGTCAGCAGCACGTGCTTCGGCGCCAGCACCTTGACCATGCCTTGCGTGCTGCTCACGCTGACCTGTTTGTCGGCCACGGCGCTCAAGGTGCTCTTGAGCGCGCTCACGTGCACGCTGCCGCTGGCCGCATGGAGCTGGATGCCGGTGGTTTGCGTGGGCTTGTTGCTGTTGCTGGCGCGGCCGTAGGTGTAGAGGGTCACGTCACCCTTGGCGGTCGTCACCATCTGGCCTTGGGCAATGCGCTGCAGGTCTTGGCCGGCCACGGTGGTGCTGGTGGCGCCCGCGCTCACGACGCTGTGCGCGGGGGTGAAGCCGGCAATAGCGCTGGGGCTGGCCAGCAGCAAGTCAGGGCGGGTCCAGGCGGGCACGCTGCCAGTGCCGCCGCCGAAGGATTCGCTGTCACCACCACTGCCACCCTGGCGTTGCTGGGTGGCTTGCAGGCTCTTGGCCAGCGCCTTCAGGCCTTGTTGGTTGGGCAGGGCCGGGCCCTTCTCGCTGGCGGCCTGTTGCAGGGCTGGCTCTTGAGCGCCTTGGGCTTGGTGGGCCTGGGCGCTGTGGGCCAGGGTGTGGAGCAGCTCGGCGGCTTGGTCGAGCTGGGCTCGGGGTTCGCGGCTGTCGAGCTGGTGCGCGCTGGCCGCGCTGCTGGGTTTGGCGTGCGTGCTGACGAGCAGGCCGCTGCCGGCGCGCACGGCGCCGTGGGCGGTGGTGGCGAGGTCGAAGCCGTGGCCGCGCAGGTTCAGGCGGCGGTTGTCGTCTTGGTGGATGAGGCTGCCGAGCTGCAGGCGGGTGGCGTGCTGGGTGGTGGACAGCTCCAGCCGGCTGGCGCCTGGGGTGTCGTCGAGCACGAGTTGGTTGTGGCCGCCTTGGCCCGAGGCGCTGCTGGCCAGTTCTTGGGTTTTGATGCCGGCCAGCACCTGGGGGTGGGCGTGGGCTTGAAGGGCGCCTTGGCTTTGGTCGCCGGGGAACCAGGCGGGGCTGGCGCCGTGGCTGTGGGCGGCGCCTTGGGCAACCGTGGCGCCTTGGGCGTTGGGCTGGCCGGGGGCGTTGTAGGCGCTGCCGATGACGATGGGGCGGTCGATGTCGCCGCCCGTGAAGGCGACCACGACTTCTTGGCCGACGCGGGGCACGGCCACCGCGCCCCAGTTGGCGCCGGCTTGGGGCGTGGCCACGCGCACCCAGGTGCCGGTTTGGTCGTTGGCCGGTGCGTTGTCGTCACCGCTGGGGTGGGCCAGGCGGTGGCTGCTTTGCGCGCCGCGTTGCCAGTGGAACTGGACCTTGATGCGGTGGTCGCGGTCGGTGTGGATGGGTGTGCCTTCCCCCACCACGATGGCGGTTTGCAGACCGTGGACGGTGGGGCGTTTGAAGCGTTGACCTGGGCCGATGGCCGGCACGCGGTAGGCCTGGCCGACGGGCATCCAGCGCAGCTCGGCGTGGTGCAGCGGCTCCTCTTCGGGGTGGGCGGGACCACCGGTGGCTTGGCTCAAGCGCTGCAAACCGGCCTTGGCATCCGCACTGACGTTGTTGCGCGCGCGGTGCAGGGTCGCGGTGATGAGCAAGTCACCTTGCACCCTGGGGTGCTCGGCCAAGGTGACGGTGGTGCCGGGCGCGGCTTCGCGCCAGGGGCCGGCGGCGCGGGCGAGTTGGGCTTGCGATTGCAAGGCTTCGAGCTGGCGGTCGAGCAGGCGCTGACCTTGCGCCTGGGTGGGGTAGGCGTAGGCGCCGGGCACGTCGGCCAGGGTGATGGGCAAAGTGCTGGTGCCCATGGCTTGCACCGGGCGCAGTTGGGTGCTGCGGTGGTCGCGGCTGAGCCAGTGCAGGGCTTGGGGGTGCGCGCGGCGCTGCTCAAACACGCGCTGCAGGCTGTCGTCCTGGAAGGGGCCGCCGCTCTTTTGGTTGAGGCCGGTGTAGCGCACGGTGGCCTCGGGGTTGGCGCTGTAGGCGCCGGCGTGGTCGCTCAGCACCAGGGTGTGGGCATCGTCCGCATGCGCGAACCAGAAGGCGATGCCTTCTTCGCGGCACAGGCGCAGCACGAAGTCGAGGTCGCTCTCGTTGTGCTGGATGCAGAGGCTGCGGCGGGGGTAGGCGGCCGGGTCGGCGAGGTCCCAGCGCCATTGGGGCACGATCTGACCACTGCCAAGGTTCTGCCCCACGTGGTCTTGGAACACGGCGTCGAGGATCTCGGGCACCGTGAGGTCTTGGAACACGAAGCTGTCGACGCGGTGGGCCAGCAAGGCGAGCCAGGGTTCGAGCGTTAGGCGGTAGCGGGTCAGGCCGCCATCGCCGCCCAGGAAGGCGGCACGGCTGATGACGGCGTGCCAGCTGCGCAGGCCTTGTGCGGTGAGCAGCTGCACCTGGGCGGTTTGGCCGACCAAGCGCTTGAGTTCGAGGTGGCCGTCTTGGGCCAAGGCGTCGATTTCCAGGCGCAGGCCAGTCGTGACTTCAGCCCAGCCCGCCGGCGCGCCTTCGGGCAGGTTGTCCGCCGTGAGGGGCGCCATGGCATCGAGCACGGTCAAGCGTTCGGCCACCAGCACGTCGGCACCCAAGGGCGTGTGCAAACGCACCAGGCGCTGCCCCTGGGTGAGCGGGCCCAGCAGGCTGCTGAACAGACTGGCGAGTTGAGCAAGCGTGGTCATGCGCGCGCCCTTTCTTTCGTGGCTGTGCTGCGTTGGGGGCTTACTGCACCGCGACCTTGAAGCGGCCGGTTTTGGCATCGGCACTCAAGCGGACGCGACTCAGGGGCTGGCCATCGGCCATGCGCGCCAGCACGTGCTCGGCCATCTCGGGCAGCAGGCTGCCGTTGAGGATGTGGTCGACGTTGCGGGCACCGGAATCAACCTCGGTGCAGCGGGCCAGCACGGCCTCGACGAGCTTGTCGTCGAAGCTGACGGCGGCGCGGTGGTTGGCCTGCGTGCGGTCGGCAATGCGGGTGAGCTTCAAGCGGATGATTTGCTCGAGCACCGGGTCGCTGATCGGGTAGTAAGGGATGACCTTCATGCGACCCAGGAAGGCGGGCTTGAAGGACTTCATCAGCACCGGGCGCAGGGCTTCGGCCAGGTCGTCGGCCGGTGGCAGTTCGGCCTCAGGCTTGTTCAGACAAGCCTGCATGATTTGGCTGGAACCGACGTTGCTGGTCAGGATGATCAACGTGTTGCGGAAGTCGATCTCGCGGCCTTCGGCGTCGTCCATCACGCCTTTGTCGAAGACCTGGAAGAACATCTCCAGCACGTCGGGGTGGGCTTTCTCGATCTCGTCGAGCAGCACCACGCTGTGGGGCTGGCGGCGCACGGCTTCGGTCAGCACGCCGCCTTCGCCGTAGCCCACGTAGCCCGGGGGGCTGCCCTTGAGGCCGCTGACGGAATGGGCCTCTTGGTACTCGCTCATGTTGATGGTGATGAGCTTTTTCTCGCCACCGTAGAGGGCATCGGCCAGGGCCAGCGCCGTTTCGGTTTTGCCCACGCCGCTGGGGCCGACGAAGAGGAACACGCCTTTGGGCTTGTTGGGGTCTTCCAGGCCGGCGCGGGCGGTGCGCACGCGCTGCGCAATGGCCGCCAGCGCATGCGGCTGGCCGATCACGCGTTGCTGCAGCGTGTCGGCCAGGTTCAGCACGGTCTGGATCTCGTCGTTGACCATCTTGCCCAGGGGCACGCCGGTCCAGGCGGCGACGATCTCGGCCACCACATGGGCGTCCACCTGCGTGGGGCGCAGCGGCTGCTGGCCTTGGATGGCGGCAAGCTGCGCCTCCTTGGCGGCCAGCTGCGCTTGCAGGGGGCTCAAGGTGGGCGGGGCCGATGCTCGTCTCCCAGCCTTCTTCGCAGGAGCCGGGGCGACGGCTTCGGGCTGCGACTCAATGGAGGCAGCGGAGGTAGCGGAAGTTACCACCTGCCCGGCTTGCAGCTGCTGGCGCAGGTCTTGGATCTCGTCGACCAACGCTTGCTCCAGCGTCAGCTGGGCGCGCAAGGCTTGCAGCTCGGCGTCCAGCGCATCGCGCTCGGCCGCCAGCTCAGCGCGGCGTTCGCGGTGGTCGGCGCCCATGGCGGTTTCGCGGGCCAGGGCCAGGTCTTCGGCGCTCAGGCGCTCCAGGCGCTTGGCGCGCTCTTCCAGCGCGGCGGGCACGGCGTTCTGGCCCAGGGCCACCTTGGCGCAGGCGGTGTCCAGCACGCTGATGGCTTTGTCGGGCAGTTGGCGGCCGCTGATGTAGCGGCTGGAGAGGCGCACGGCTTCGGTGATGGCCTCGTCGAGCACGCGCACGCCGAAGTGCTTTTCCATCAGCGGTGCCATGCCGCGCAGCATGGCGGCGGCGATGGGCTCCGACGGCTCTTCAACCTTGACGACCTGGAAGCGGCGGGCCAGCGCGGCATCCTTCTCGAAGTATTTCTTGTACTCGGCCCAGGTGGTGGCGGCCACGGTACGCAGCTCGCCGCGCGCCAATGCGGGCTTGAGCAAGTTGGCTGCGTCGTTCTGCCCGGCTTGGCCGCCGGCGCCGATCATGGTGTGGGCCTCGTCGATGAACAGCACGATGGGATGCGGACTCTTCTTGACCTCGTCGATGACGTTCTTCAGGCGGTTCTCAAATTCGCCCTTCACGCTGGCGCCGGCCTGCAGCAAGCCCATGTCGAGGGCGTGCAGCTGCACGCCCATCAGGGGCGGCGGCACCTCGCCCGCGGCGATCTTGAGCGCCAGGCCTTCGACCACAGCGGTTTTGCCCACGCCGGCCTCGCCGGTCAGGATGGGGTTGTTCTGGCGGCGGCGCATCAGGATGTCGATGGCCTGGCGGATCTCAGCGTCGCGGCCGATGACGGGGTCGAGCTTGCCGGCCTTGGCGCGCTCGGTCAGGTTGGTGGTGAACTGGTCCAGCGCCGGGGTGCTGCTGGGGGCCGTCGGCGCCACACCTTCGGCTGCCGTGGCGGCGGGCGTGGCAGCGGCAGCAGCAGCGCGGGCGGCTTCGTCGCTGCCGCGGGTGAGCTCGTCCAGACGGTGCTTGAGCGCCTCGACCGAGAAGCGCGCGAACAGCGGGCTCACACGCTGCGCCAGTTGCGCCAAGCTGGTGTCGGTCAGCAAGGCCAGCAGCAGGTGGCCGGAGCGGATGCGGGCCGTGGCGGCTTCGAGGGAGGCGATCAGCCAAGCATGTTCCAGCAAGGCCGGCAGCCGCGCACCGAACACCGGGGTGCGGGTGTTGCCGGTGGCCAGCCGCGCCAGCTCGCGCTCCAAGTCGTTCTGCAGCGCGGTGGGGGCCACATCGAAGTGACGGGCCAGCAGGCTGAAGTCGCTCTTGGGCTGCTCCAGCAGGGCCAGCAGCAGGTGCTCGATTTCGACCTCGAAATGCCCGCGCGACAAGGTCAGGTTGGCGGCGCGTTCGGCGGCGCGGCGGCAGGGGTCGTTGAGCTTGCCGATGAGGGTTTTGAGGGTCGTGGTCATGTCAGTTCAGGCGGCCATCAAGGCGTAACCGGGTTCTTGGCGGTCTTCTTGCGAAGGTCGGGTGATGAGGAAGGCGTCGTGGCCGAGCTGGGCGCCGCCGCCCAACACGGCGGGGCTGACATCGGCGGCCTGCAGGCACAGGCGCACGTCAAACTCCAGCGACAGGCCGGTGAGCAGCTGCAGCCACTCGCGCAGGGCGATGGCGCCGGGCTGGCCGGGCAGAAACCGGTGCAGCTTGGCGCGCGGCATGGGCCCCAAGCGCAGGCCCACGCATTGGTCGCGCTGCCACACGCGGCCGCCCACCAGGGCGCCGCGCCCCAGGGTGGCTTGGCCCAGCCCCAAGCGCGTTTGCTGCTGGGTGCCCAAGTTGAACCAACGCCCCACCAGCGGAGTGACCTGCACGGGCACGGCGAAGTACTGCGACAGCAGCTGGGCCAAGCCCTGCGCACTCACGGTACGGCGCTGGAGATGCTGGGCGTAGAAGGCCAGGGCTTGGTCGGCAATGCCACCGCGCTCGGCCTGCAAGCGGCTGCGCAAAGCGCCCTGCCCCACGCCGGCGATGCTGAGCACCTGCGGCAAAAAGTGCTTCTGCGGCGCGTGCTCGTGGCGCAAAGCCAGCCGCTGCTTGCGCCAGGCTTGGTACAGCAGCGTGCCAGCGCGCTGCAAAAAGATGTCGAGGAAGGCGCGCGCAGCGCCGTCTTTGTGGATGTGCTCGCGCTGCAGCAGCAGCTCGGTGTAGTAAGCCGGCAAGGTGCCGGCGCCGCCCGTCAGGCCCATGAAGGCCGGCGTGATGGCGATGGCCGGGGCGTCGCCGCTCAAGCCCGCCTCGGCAGGGTCGATGCGGTGCAGATCGGCGATCTCGCTGGCCGGGAAGGCCAGCGACAGGTCGTTGTGCCAGCGCACGCGCTGCAGCGCGGCGTCGTCACCCAAACCGTGGGTTTGGGTCAGCCAACGCTCCATCAGGCGCATGGCTTGGAAGAAGCCGAACTCGTGCGGCGAGGCCAGCAGCCGGTCGATGGCGCTGAGCAAGGCGCGTGGCGGCGCCTGCAGGGCCTGCGCCAGCGGGGGCGGCATGCCGCTCACAGCAGCGGGCCCTCGCCGGTGCGGCGCGGGCAATCCACCAGCACCTCGGCCGAGCGGCTGCACAGCACCTGCAACTGCACAAAGCTGTTGAGGTGCACGCTCAGGCCCAAGAACTCATCGAGCACGCGCGCGAACTGGTGCAGCCCGGCGCCCACAAAAGCATCGCGGTCCACCGTGAGGCGCACTTGCGTGCCCCGCACGAAGCTGGGGAACGGCTGGCCGTCCACCCAGGCCACGGCCGGTTGGGCGTCCAGCGCCAGCAGGCCGTCCAGCAAGCGCTGCGTGCCGCTGCTGCGGGGCAGGTCGTACAGGCGCAGCAGCTCTTTCAAACCGTCCAGCCCGGCGCCGCTCAGCATCAAGTGGTTGATCGACAGGTGCGACACCAAGCGCCACAGCGCACCTTGGTCGCAGGTGAAGCGCTCGGTGCGGGTGGGCTTGCGCAGCAGCTGGATCTCGCGCGCGGGCGAGCCGCCTTCCATGAACAGGTCGCCACCGCTTTGGCCGATGGAGATCTGGCTGGGCAGGTCGCGGTTGGTGGCGCTGACGTCCAGCGACAGCGTGTCCGATTGCGGCATCGCCGGGTCGAAGGCGAGATCGACCAGGCTGATCTCGGACTCGAAGCCGGGCGAGAGCTCGGCCACCGTGGCGTCCCGGTGCAGGGTCCAGTAGCGGCCGGCCTCGCCGCCTTCGCGCAGCAAGTCGTCGTGCTGCAGGCTGAAGAAGGGCTGGAAGGCCTGGATCTCCTCGCCCTGCGGCGTTTGCTGCACGCGGTACACGCGCTCGATGGCGTACACCTCGAAGGCGTAGGCGCGGCGGGCGTCAGGCAGCACCGGGTACTCAGCGCGGGTTTGCGTCAGGCGGATGGGCTCGGCACGGGTGCTGAACAGGTTCACCACCGGGGTGCAACCCAAGCGCAGGTTCTTGGGCGTCAGCGCCTCGAGCAAGCGCGCCTCGGGGCTGTCGGCGCGCAGCCCGCTCATGGGCAGGTGCAGCGTCAGGGTCTGGTCTGCGGGGGCTTGCTCGGGCAGCGGCAGGTCGATGAAGTTGAACTTTTCGGGGAAGGCGAAGTACTCGGTCAGCAGTCGGTAGGCCTGGGGCGAGCGGGCATCGACCGGCAGCAAGGCCTCGTCATCGGCGAAGCCCACCGCACGCGGCGGGCCATCGCGCAGGCGCTCCCAGGGCTGCGCGCTGCGGCGCTCCACCAGCACGCCCAGGGCGTGGCCGAGCAGGGCTTCACGCAACGCGGTCACGGCCGAGGTGTCACCGTCCAGGTGCACACGCAAGGTGGTGCCGGCCAGGGCCTCCCAGCGCACTTGGCCTGAACTCAAAGCCAGGTCGATCGACAACAGGCTGGTGGCGCCTTTGGGCAGGGGCGTGCCCTCGGGCGCGGGCACGTTGGCCGTCCAGCGCAGGCCGGTCACGCGCAGCGGCAGCAGCGTCACGTCGTAGGCCGTGGTGAAGCGGCAAGGCACGCCGCGCACCGGGCGGGTTTGCAGTGCCGCGCCGCGCCCGATCTGCACCGGGCCGCTCAGCTGGCCCTGGCCGCCTTCAAAGCAGGCGATGGAGCAGGCTGGGAACGGGCGGAGGTAGTGCGGGTACAGCACGTCCAGCAAAGCTTCGGTGACACGGGGGAAGTCGTCATCCAGGCGCTTGTGCACGCGCGCGCTGAGCAGCGCGAACGACTGCACCAAACGCTCCACGTGCGGGTCCTCCATGAGGTTGCCGCTGGTGGACAGGCGGCCCGCGATGCGCGGGTAGCGTTCGGCAAAGGCACCGGCGTGCTCGGCCAAGAAGCCGAGCTCGCGTTCGTAATGGGGGAGCAGGTCGCGCATGGTCAGGCAGCCGGACGGGCCTGGCTGGTGGCGACTTCGTAGCGCTGGCTGCCCGGGTGCAGCACGGCGTCGAAGGCGACGGGCTCGGCATCGGGGTGCAGCAGCAACTTGGCGCGGATCGAGAAGCTCAGGCGCGCTTGGGCGCTGCGGTCTTCGCGCACTGACACATCGACATCGCGCAGCCGTGCGTCTTGGCGCGTGAGGGCGTCGCGGATGTTGGCGGCAATGCGCGCGCGGTCGCGGTCACTGGCCATGCTCAGCGACGTGATGTCCAGCAGCCCCAGGGTCAGCACGCTGCGCGCGGCGCGCGGGTAGGCGATCAGGTCTTCAGGGCTGAAGCTGGCGTGGGTGTTGAGCACGTGCTCGATGTCACGGGCCACGGCGTCCTTGATGCGCTCGACGCTGAAGCGGGCGAGCACGCCGCGCTGGCCCTCGTGGGCGTCGCCCAGGAGCTTGTCGAGCAAAGAGGGGGAGTAGGTGGAGGCCACAGCAACACGGAGCCGGTGACGGCGCCAAGAAGAGGAAGCAAACGCGGATCAAGCGAGGGGTCAAAAAAGAAGCGGCGCCAGGCCGCTTCTTCGTGGGCGCAGGCGGGCTTAAACCGCGACGTTCTTGCGCAGGTCCCAGCCGGCGATGCCGGTGCTGGTGGCCGAGCCGTCGTGCTTGTGCTGCTTGTATTCCCAGGTGATCTTGCCGTACTTGAGGCCGAAGCTTTCAGCCGGCAGCTCGCCGCCATCGATGATGGTTTCGACCGACGACACCACCACGTCTTCCAGCACGATCTTGTAGTAATCGATACGGGTCTGCGAGGTGCTGGTCGTGTTCTTGCCACCGTAAGCGCGGTAGAACGTGATCACAACCTTGGGGTAGATCGTGCCGGCCGAGCAAGCGCGAAGCAGCTTGGATGTGGCCTTGTCGATGTCCTTGGTGAACAGCATTTCACCGTGCTCGGTGCGCTCAGCGGTGTGGGCGCCGGCGGTCGAAGCCGACGACGACTTGGGCTGGTTCACCTTGTGCTTGAACGTCGCGACTTCGATTTCGTTCGCGTGCTTGGTGTCGGTGCTGTCGCCTTGCAGCTCGCTGGCACCTTCAAACTTGACGTAAATGTCTTTCAATTCGTTTTCCTCCTAGAGACAGTGGGGGGAGTCCAAAAGGGCGATCAGCCCTTTTGGCCTTGAGGCAACTCAGCGACCAAGCGGAGCGAGACCGAGAGCTCATCAAGCTGGAAGTGCGGGCGCACGAAGCTGACCGCGCGGTACACACCGGGGCGACCCGGGATCTCGCTGACCGACACATTGGCCTCACGCAGGGGGTAAGCGGCCTTGGTCTCTTGCGAGGCGTTGTCGTCCTCCACCACGTACTGGCGAATCCAGCGGTTGAGGAACTCCTCAACGTTGTTGGCCGAAGCGAAGCTGCCGACCTTGTCGCGCATCATGGCCTTCAGGTAGTGCGCGATGCGGCACACGCTGAACATGTACTGCAGCTGGGCCGAAAGCACCGCGTTGGCGTTGGCAGCGTCGTTGTCGTACTTGCGGGCCTTCTGGGCCGACTGGGTAGCAAAGAACGCGGCGTAGTCGGTGTTCTTGCAGTGCACCAGGGGGATGAAGCCGAGGTCGCTCAGCTCCTTCTCGCGGCGGTCGGTGATGGCGATCTCGGTCGGGCACTTCAGCGCCACTTCGC
>CAZAIR010000075.1:0-11338 GCA_964485225.1 uncultured Burkholderiaceae bacterium | reverse complement strand
GGATGTCGGGCACCTTGCTGCAACCCACGCCGTGCTCCACCCAGCGCACCACGTAGCCCAAGATGCCTTGGACGTTGTTGTCGAGCTCTTGCTGGCGTTGCTCCGGCGTCCAGTCGGCATTGGCCGCCACGGGGATGGTGAGCAAGGCATCTTGCAGCGCAGCCCAGTCGGGGGTTTGCGCCAGCAGTTCGCGCTGCACTGCGGCCACCTCCACGCGGTGGTAGTGCAGGGCGTGCAGGGTGGCAGCGGTGGGGCTGGGCACCCAAGCGGTGTTGGCACCGCTTTTAGGGTGGGCGATCTTTTGCTCCAGCATGGCGGCCATCAGGTCGGGCATGGCCCACATGCCTTTGCCGATTTGGGCGCGGCCGCTCAAGGCGCCGTCCAGCCCGCGCAGCACGTTGAGCTTTTCGTAGGCCTGGATCCAGCTGGAGGCCTTCATGTCGGCCTTGCGCAGCATGGGGCCGGCGTGCATGGCCGTGTGCATCTCGTCGCCGGTGCGGTCGAGGAAGCCGGTGTTGATGAAGGCCACCCGGGTGCGGGCGGCGGCAATGCAGGCGGCCAGGTTGGCGCTGGTGCGGCGCTCTTCGTCCATGATGCCCAGCTTGACGGTGCTGTCGGCCAGGCCCAGCAGCTGTTCCACCTGGGTGAACAGCTCGCAGGCGAAGGCCACTTCGGCGGGCCCGTGCATCTTGGGCTTGACGATGTAGACGCTGCCCTGGCGCGAGTTCTGGAAGGGGCCCGTGCGCTTCAGGTCGTGCAGGGCGATGGTGACAGTGACCAGCGCATCCAAGATGCCTTCAGGCATCTCGGCGCCACCTTCGAGGCGCACGGCGGGGTTGGTCATCAAGTGACCCACATTGCGCACGAACAGCAGCGAGCGGCCCGGCAGCACCAGTTCACCGCCTGCGGCCGCGGTGTAGCGGCGGTCGGGGTTCAGGGTGCGGGTGATGGTCTTGCCACCCTTCTCCAGCGTTTCGCTCAGGGTGCCTTTGAGGATGCCCAGGTAGTTGCGGTAGGCCACGATCTTGTCGTCGGCGTCCACGGCAGCGATGGAGTCTTCCAGGTCCAAGATGGTGGACAGCGCGGCTTCCATCAGCACGTCGGCCACGCCGGCGGGGTCGGTGGCGCCGATGGCATGGCTGCGGTCGATCTGGATCTCGGCATGCAGGCCGTTGTGGCGCAGCAGCACGGCGCTGGGGGCGGCGGCGTCGCCCTTGTAGCCCACGAACGCCGCTGGCTCGCGCAGGGCCGTAACGGCACCTTGACCCAAGCTCACCTGAAGCTGGCCTTGGACCACGACGTAGGCCGTGGCCTGGGCATGGCTGCCCTGCACCAAAGGGGCGATCTCGTCCAAGAACTGCCGCGCGAACGCCACCACCGCCGCACCGCGGGCGGGGTTGTAGGCGCCAGCGCGCTGGCGGCCGTCGCTTTCAGGGATGGCATCGGTACCGTACAGCGCGTCGTAGAGGCTGCCCCAACGGGCGTTGGCGGCGTTCAGGGCGTAGCGGGCGTTCATCACCGGCACCACCAACTGTGGGCCGGCTTGGGTAGCCAGCTCGGCATCCACCCCGGTGGTGATGGCGCGCGGGTCAGCCGGCTGCGGCTGCAGGTAACCGATCTGCGTCAGGAAGGCTTTGTAGGCCACCATGTCAGCGATCGGGCCCGGGTGGGCCCGGTGCCAAGCGTCCAGCTCGGTTTGCAGGCGGTCGCGCTCTTGCAGCAGGGCGGCGTTCTTGGGTGCCAAGCTGTGGGCGATGGCATCGAAGCCAGCCCAGTACACCGCAGGTGCAATGCCCGTGCCGGGCAGCACCTCATCTTCAATGAAACGGGCCAGGGACTCGGCGACTTGCAGGCGGTGGCGGGGTGTGAAGGCCATAACAACTCCAATGGAATGGGGATGCATCGCAATTTAGGCTTAATTTGGTCGCCATAAACACCACTAAAGTCGACTCATTCAAGCGCAAAAGTCATGGATAGGTTCAAGCAACTCGAAACCCTGGTGGCCGTGGCCAGCAAAGGCAGCCTGGCCGCCGCGGCGGCGCAGGAAGGTGTGGACCCGGCGGTGATCGGGCGGCGCATCGACGCCCTGGAAGCACGCCTGGGCGTTCGGCTGCTGCACCGCACCACGCGCCGGCTCACGCTCACCGCCGAAGGCCAGGCCTTTGTGGAAAGCAGCCAGCGCGTGCTGGCCGACCTGGCCAGCGCCGAGAGCGCCGTCAGCGCCGGCAGCGCCCAAGCCAGCGGGCACTTGCGCGTGACCGCACCGGCCGGCTTCGGGCGCCGGCATGTGGCGCCTTTGGTGGCCACCTTCATGGCTGAGCACCCTTCATTGAGCTTCAGCCTGAACCTGTCCGACCGCGTGGTGGACCTCGTGAACGAGGGTTACGACTGCGCCGTGCGGGTGGGCGACCTACCCGACTCCAGCTTGGTGAGCCAGCGCTTGGCCGACAACCGCCGCTTGGTGGTGGCTGCACCCGACTACCTGCAACGCGCCGGCACACCCCAGCACCCTGCCGACCTCGCGCGACACCACTGCCTGATGCTGAGCAGCGAGGCCAGCCAAACGCGCGGCTGGGCCTTCCAGGTCGACGGCAAACTGACGTTTCACCGTCGCGGCGACCGCAACAGCAGCCGTATGGACTGCACCGATGGCCAAGTGCTGCACGACTGGTGCCTGCAGGGGCTGGGGCTCGCCTGGCGCAGCACCTGGGAAGTGGCCGGTGACTTGCAGGCCGGCCGCTTGGTCAGCGTACTGGACGCCTTCGCCGCGCCACCTAACGGCGTTTACGCCGTGTACGCACAGCGCGTGCACCAACCCTTGCGCGTGCGACTCTGGATCGAACACCTGAAGCGGCACTACGCCCGCAGCGAGTACTGGATGAGGGTGGGCGGCTAACACCTCGAGGCATGACTTCAATCACCCGCCCGTCCAAGGGGTGGGTGTACCCGCATCGCAACATGGCGACAGGGAGAGCCTGTGGCCTCCACACAATGCGCGCCGCTTTGCCCCAGCAGGGGCAACGCGACCGCGCAGCGGCCCACTCCAGTGGGTCGGCTGTACACAACCAAACCCCAAAGGGAACCTGATGAAGAAATTTGCCCCCCTGTTGCTGGCTGCCGTCTTGGCTGCTCCTGCGTTCGCCAACGAAGGCGCCGTGTTCGGCGTGGACTATGGTCGTACCAAGGTCTCCGACACCGACATCAGCGGCAACGGCTTCGGCGTGTTCGGCGGCTACCGCTTCAACGAAACCTTCGCGGCTGAAGTGGGCTACCGCAAGCTGTTCAACGAAACCGTGCGCGTGCTGGGCGTGCCTGTGAACCTGAAGGGCACCGCTGTACAAGCGTCGGTGCTGGCTTACCTGCCGGTCGGCAGCGACGTGTCGCTTTTCGGTCGCCTGGGCTACAACCGCCTGAAGGGCGAAGGCAGTGCAGCCGGTTTCCGCACCTCGGAATCGGAAACCAAAGCCCTGTTCGGCTTCGGTGCCGAGTACGCGTTCACCAAGAACGTCAACGCTCGCCTGGAATACCAAAAGCTCGATAGCGACACCAGCGCCCTGGTGCTGGGCGTCAAGTTCGGCTTCTGAGCGGGCTCCTCGCCAAATGAAAACAGCCCGCTTCGGCGGGCTGTTTTCTTTCGCGGCTGTTGAGCTTCGCGCTGGCCTCAAGCGGCCAAGCACTCCTTCATGAACTTCTTGCGCTCGTCGCCCGACTTGCCCTTGGCTTCAGCGTTGCAGGTTTTCATCTTCTCCTGCTGCTTCGTTTTGGCAGTCGGCTCCGGGGCGACGGGTTTGTTCGACAGGCAGGACTTCATGAAGGCCTTTCGCTCGTCGCCCTTGAGCTCCTTGGTCTTGGCCTCAGCGTTACAGGTCTTCATCTTCTCTTGCTGTGGCGTGGCGTGAGCTGGGGCAACCAACAGCGCAGCGAGGGAAACGGCCGCAGCGGCCAAGATCGTGAACTTCATGCAGGGGTCCTCCGATGGGTGTTTGATGGGAAAGGCGCGATCAATGCTAGGCCGAGTGCGCCCCAATCGACCAGGGGTTTGCAGGGCCTTCCCCCGCGAATGCAGGCCACGGTTTGCAATTGCTTACGCCCATTCCCACCCCTCACTGCCCGAAGTGCATTTGGTACCGGGCACCGTCTGAGAACTGGCAGGCGCCCACCCCTTGGGCCGGGCCGCTGAGCACGTACTCACATTGGGCGTGCAACCCAGGCCCGGCCGCATTGGCAATGCCCCTGCGACCGCTGATGCGCCCCGCCCCCATATCCTGTCGCAGCACCTGACCGAAACCTGGAAAGTCATCATGCACTCGGGTCGCCTCGCCGCTAAGGTTTCGGCCTTGGTAGGCGATGGTGAACACACCGCGGCCGTTGGCTGTGTCCATCACCGTGGCTGCCAGGGCGCCAGCGCGGCTGGCCTCGGCATTGAGCGGGTACAAGCGCACGTTCAACAGCTGCGGGCTGGGCGGCAGAGGGGTCGCCGGCAGCAGCACGGGTGCATGGGTGTGGTGGCCCGCTCCCGAGTCCATCCGGTGAGGCTCGAGCGGCACCACCATACAGCCGTGCAGCAGGGCGCCACCAGCGAGCGCCGCCGCGGCGGCGGCCACTCGCAAGGCCGGGACACGACGGACAGGACGATCGAAAGCACGGTCACAGAATGGGTTCATGCATCACCTTCAAGCAACACGGCACATGCCGCGGACGCAAGGTGACCATGCCAAGCAGAACACCGGCTGCGACACGCAGGAAGTGGCTTTCGATGCGCCTCGGGGTGCCGCGTGACGGTACTTGGGGACGGCGGGTGGACGGGAATCAGTCCGGAGATTCGCTGTCCTCGGGTGCGGCCTCAGGGGCCGGATCACCTGCGTCGTGCCGCCGGCCGGTGCCTTTGCGCGCGGCCTTGCGGGCTGCCGCAGCGGCTTCGCGCACCGCATCTTGCGCGGCAGCAGCGGCGGCCCATTCGGCGAAGGCGGCCGGCGTCTCCAGCGTCATACGGCCCAGCACGCCTTGCCGGAACTCGTAGATCAGCACCTCGGCCGCCTTCTGCAGGTTGATGCGACCGCCGCTGAGCACCGCGCCCCGGTGGCGACCGATGGCGGCCAGCAGGTCCTCATCGCGGGCTTGCTGCACGGCCTGCACCTGCCCCAGCGCATAGCGCGTGGCCAAGGCGGCTGGGTAGTCGTGGCGCAGCACCTTCAACAGTTCCAGGGCCACTTCTTCTTCGTCCAGCGCATTGCGCCCAACGGCGCCGGTGGCGGCCAAGTTGTAGCCCCCTTGCTCAATGGACAGTCGCGGCCACAGCATGCCGGGGGTGTCGAACAGCTGCACGTCCTTGGCCAACATGATGCGCTGCTCGACCTTGGTGATGCCCGGTTCGTCCCCCGTTTTGGCCGCACGCCGGCCACCCAGTAGGGCGTTGATCAAGGTGCTTTTGCCGACGTTGGGAATGCCGCAGATGAGCAGCCGCAGCGGCTTGACCATGCCGCCGCGCGAGGGGGCCAGTGCCCAGCAGGCGGCCAGCACGGCCTTGGCGGGCGTGATCTGCGTGGTGTCCAGCGCCAGCGCGCGGGTGTCAGGCTGGGCATTGAGGTGGTCCAGCCACAGCGCGGTGCGCGCCGGATCGGCCAGGTCTTGCTTGTTGAGCAGCTTGAGGCTGGGCTTGCCAGCCGTCAGCTCGGCCAGCAGCGGGTTGGTGCTGGAGCCGGGGCAGCGGGCATCGAGCAACTCGATCACCACGTCGATGCCACTTTTCATGCGCTCCCGGATGGCATTGCGGGTGCTGTTCATGTGCCCGGGAAACCATTGGATCGGCACGGCGCTGGGGCTTTCTTTGAATCAGGTGGGCGCGCATTGTCCGGTGCGCCCGGCGCGGGCTCAGAGCGTGCCGCCGGACACGCGCAGCAGCGCCACCTGCAGCACCTTGGCATCGCTGCTGGCGCGGTGGCGACCGATCGAGAGTTCGGCCCGCACCGCCTTCACCGTGGCATCCCAGCGCGCCGCCTCCTCGGGCTTGAGCAGGGCGCGCAAGTCCTCCAGCTTGAAGCGAGGCGAACTGTCGGCGGCATCGAACAAGCGGCTGAGCCAAGGGTAGTCGTGGGCCCAGGCATCGCAATACACCGTCTGGCCCCGCAGCCGTTCGTTCAACTGCTGGGCCACCCAGGCGGCCGATTTGCCGTGCGTCGCCAACACGCCGCGGCTGATGCCGTGCAACGCCTCAGCGCTTTCGTCCCAGTGCTGCCAGTCGGGCTCGGGGCTGATCAAGCTGCAAAACAGGCCGCCCGCACCGTCGACAAAACCCACTTCGATCGGGTAGCTGCCGCTGCCAAAACCGCTGGCTTCGATGTCGAGAAGGGCGGGCAGGGTCATGGGTCGGGCTCCGTTGCGGTTCGGTGCACTCTATGCCGGTCGGCTACACCGCACCCCCAGGGCTTTACCGCAGCAGACCGTCCCGCGCTGCCGGTTTCCCCGGCTGGCCGGAGGCCGGGAATTGGCGCATGATCACCCGGCATCTTTCAAGACCACACCCCGAGCAGGCAGCCCACGCCATGAACCCTAACGACGACCGCCGCACCCACCAGCGGGTGCATTTCGAGGGCCATGCCCAGCTCATCACCACGGCCGGGCGCGCCACGGTGCAAGTGGTCGATGTCTCGCTCAAGGGCGCCTTGGTCAAGCTGCCCGCTGCGGCCCAACTGGACAGCGGCGAGCCGGTGTTGCTGGCCCTGAGCCTGGGCGACGTCACCATCAAGATGGCGGCCGAGGTGGCGCACCTGGCGGGCACCGATGCCGGCCTGCGCTGCGCAGCCATCGACCTCGACTCCATCACCCACCTGCGGCGCTTGATCGAGATGAACCTCGGCAACGCCAAACTGGCCGAGCGCGAGCTGCGCGCCCTGCTGGCCGCTTGACAAACACAGCCTGCGGGCTTGGCTTGAACCGGGCGCCACGGCGCCCTTTCGCTTTTGAATGCCCATGAGCACCTCCACCTACCGCATCTGCCCGCTGTGTGAGGCCGCCTGCGGCCTGCGCATCGAGACCGAAGGCACCCAGGTCATCCGCATCCGCGGCGCCGAAGACGACCCCTTCAGCCAGGGCTACATCTGCCCCAAGGCCATCGCGCTCAAAGACCTGCATGACGACCCAGACCGCCTGCGCCAGCCGCTGATCAAGCGCGACGGCGTGTTCCACCCCGCCACTTGGGCCGAGGCATTGGCCGAGGTCGAGCGGCGGCTGCTGCCGATCCTGCGCGTACACGGCCCGGACAGCGTGGCCGCCGTGGTGGGCAACCCCGTGGTGCACCGCATCGGGCTGCTGAACTACTTCCCGCGCGTGGCCCGGGCCTTGGGCACGCGCAATGTGTTCAGCGCCAGCACGCTGGACCAAATGCCCAAGCAACTGGCCAGCGGCCTGATGTTCGGCCACTGGCTGAGCGTGGCCGTGCCCGACATCGACCGCACCGACTTCCTGCTCATCCTGGGCGGCAACCCCATGGCCAGCAACGGCAGCATGTGGACGGTGCCAGACTACAAAGGCCGTGCCAAAGCGCTGCGCGCGCGCGGCGGCCGCATCGTGGTGGTCGACCCGCGCCGCACCGAGACCGCCGACGCCGCCGATCAACACCTTGCCATCCGGCCCGGCACCGACGCCTTCCTGCTATTGGCCTTGGCCGCCACGCTGTTCGAAGAAAACTTGGTGCGCCCCGGCCGCTTGGCCGAGCACGTCAACGGGCTGGAGGCGCTGCGCGAGTTCGTGCACCCCTACCCGCCCGAGCGCGTGGCTGCGCACTGCGGCTTGGCCGCCACTGACATCCGCCAACTGGCGCGCGACCTGGCCGCCGCACCGCGCGCCGCGGTGTACGGCCGCCTGGGCACCTGCACCACACGCTTCGGCACGCTCAACAGCTTGCTGGTGGATGCGCTGAACGTGCTCACCGGCAACCTCGACCGCGAGGGCGGCGCCATGTTCCCGAAGGCGCCCGCCTTTGCCGTCAACACGCAAGGCGAGCCCGGCACGGGCAAAGGCGTGCGAACCGGCCGCCGGCACAGCCGCGTGAGCCACGCACCCGAGGTGTATGGCGAGCTGCCACTCACCCTGCTCACCGAAGAGATCGAAACCTCCGGCCCCGGCCAAGTGCGCGCACTGATCACCGTGGCCAGCAACCCGGCCTTGAGCAGCCCCGGCGGGCAGCGGCTGGATGCCGCCCTGGCCAGCCTGGACTTCATGGTCAGCCTCGACATCTACGTGAACGCCACCACGCGCCACGCCGACGTCATCTTGCCCAGCCCCAGCCCCCTGGAGGTAGCGCATTACGACGCCGCCTTCAGCCAGTTGGCGCACCGCAACGCCGCGCGCTGGAGCGACCCGGTGTTGGCCAAACCTGCCGACCTGCCCGATGACTGGGAATGGCTGCTGCGCCTGGAAGCGCTGCTGCTGGGCCAGCCCTGGGACGGCCCGGTTGCCGCACTGGACGACGCCGCACTGGCGAACGAAGTCAGCCGCGCCGTGCCCGCCGCCCACCAAGCGGCCGTGCTGGCTGCCCTAGGCCCAACGCCCGGGCCGGCGCGCCAGGTCGACCTGGGCTTGCGCCTGGGGCCGTACGGCGACCACTTCGGCCAACGTGCTGGGCTGAACTTGGCGCAGGTGAAGGCCGCGCCCACCGGTATCGACCTGGGCCCGCTGCAACCCCGCATCCCCGAACTGCTGCGCACCGCCAGCGGCCGCATCGAACTGGCCCCGCCCGAGCTGCTGAGCGAGGCCGCGACCTTGGAGACCGCCCTGACCGAGCCGGCTGCGGCCACGCTGGTCATCGGCCGGCGCCACCTGCGCAACAACAACAGCTGGATGCACAACCTGCCTACGCTGGCCAAAGGCCCCGACCGCTGCACCTTGATGGTGAACCCCGCCGACGCACAAGCCTGGGGCTTGACCCAGGGCACGATGGCCCAGGTGCAAGGCCCCGGCGGCAGCGTCCAAGCGCCCGTCGAGATCAGCGACAGCCTGCGCCCCGGCGTGGTCAGCCTGCCGCATGGCTTCGGCCAAGGCGGCGCCGGCGTGCAACTGCGCGTGGCCGCCCAGCAGCCGGGCGCGAATTTGAATGCCCTGCTGCCTGTGGGCGAGCGCGACCCCTTGAGCGGCAATGCCGTGCTGAGCGGCGTGGCGGTGCGGGTGGTGCCCGCCTGAGCCGCGCGGCTTACAGGACGCGGGCCAGCACCTCGTCCACCGTCGGCCAGCCACTGGCGTGCTGCAGCACCTGCACCGTGGGGCCCCACGGTGCCCATATGTCAGCCTTGGTCGGACCCAGCACGCTGATGAGCCGCGCGCCCACGCCGGCGGCCATGTGGGCGGGGCCGGTGTCGTTCGCCACCACGCAGCGGGCACGGGTCATCAGCGCGGCATAGGCACCGAGATCCAAGTTGGGCAGTTGCAGCGCGTCGGGGTACAGGGCCTGGGCGCCCGCCACTTCGCTGGGGCCGGGGCACACCACCGGGATGTGACCGGCCGCGCGCAGCCGCGCCACAAAGGCCGGGAAATCGGGCCAGCTTTTGCCCGTGAAGGCGGTGGTGCCGCTGGCGAACGGGCAGATCAGGACAAAGCCCTGTGCCGCCAAACCGTGGGCCTGCAAAACGGCATCAGCCGCCGCGTACTGGGCGGCATTCAGGCGCAGACCAATGGAAGCTGGGGGCGCCTCATCGACACCCAAAAAGGCGCAGGCCAATCCCCAGTAGTCGCGCAGCGCATGCAAGGTGGGGTCCATGGGGTGGCTGCGGCGCAGCAGCCAGCCTCGGGCTTCATAGCCGTAGCCGTGGGCGCGCAAGCCAGCCAAGCGCATATCCAGCGCAGCGGAAAAAGCCCAGGGCAGTACCAGCGCGTTGTCGCGGCGATCGAAGTCGGGGTCAAGCGCGCGCGCTTGGGCACGCAAACTGCGCAGTTGACGCACGCGGTCTTGCAGGCGCTTGGGGCGCACCGAAACGGGCCACCCTTCGCCAGCCAACAGAGCTTGGGCCCAGCTCTTGCCCACCAGCTCCAATTCGTAGCCATGGCGCTGCAGCAGGTGCAATGCGGGCACGCTGAGCACGGTGTCGCCCACAAAGTTGCGCAAGCGCACGATCAGCTTGGGCATTGCCCGTCCTCCCGCTCACCTAGCATCCGGTCTGTTCCTCATTTGTTCGCCCCGCACCGCAGGGTCGGCGGCCCGCATCATGTCTGACACCACGCTGCCCTCCTCCCGTGAGCTTCTCCAATGGCACGACGCAGCGCTATCCGGTAGCGAGCCGCCTACGGCTGGCCCGCTATGGCCCTGGATTGCCACCAACCACCGCCACAACTGCGCCCTGTGGGCCGAAGAAGACCTGGCCCGCCGCCAGCAGGCCAGCGACGCCGAGATCGTGGCCAACAAGCGCGCCATCGACCGTCACAACCAAGCCCGCAACGACGCCACCGAGCGCGTGGACGAAGCCCTGCTGAGCGCCCTGGGGCTGCTGGACCAAGCCCCAACCAGCGGCGCCCGGCTGAACAGCGAAACCGCCGGCAGCATGATCGACCGCCTCTCGATCATGTCGCTCAAGATCAAAGCGATGCAGGCGCAGGTGGCCCGCACCGATGTGGACGACGCCCACCGCCAAGCCTGCGCAGAGCGCTTGGCCCGCCTCCACTTGCAGCGCACCGACCTGGGCGCTTGCCTGGACGCTTTGCTGAGCGACGCGGCCAACGGCCGCGCCTACTTCAAGGTCTACCGCCAGTTCAAGATGTACAACGACCCCAGTCTGAACCCGGCGCTAGTGGCCGAGCGGGCGCAGGCCACGGGCACAAAACCGACATAAAGCCTTGATCTGTCAATGAATTAGCACGCGACACCGGGCCGCAGCCTCGACAATCCGCGGGTTTGTCCGCAGCTTCTCGCAAGGCCCGTTTGTGTCCGCCACGCTTTCTGTCAACGTCACCCCCGACGACCACCACGCCGCCCAAACGGTGAAGCCGCCCAAGGCCAACAAGGCCTTGACCGCTTACCGCCCTTATTGGGCCAAGCGCTTTGGGCCGGCGCCGATGCTGCCCATGAGCCGCGCCGAGATGACGGCGCTGGGTTGGGACGAGTGCGACGTGATCATCATCAGTGGCGACGCCTATGTCGATCACCCCAGCTTCGGCATGGCGGTGATCGGCCGCACGCTGGAAGCGCAGGGCTTTCGCGTCGGCATCATTGCCCAGCCTGACTGGCAGTCGGCCGAACCCTTCAAGGCCCTGGGGCGCCCGAAGTTGTTCTACGGCGTGGCCGCCGGGAACATGGACTCGATGATCAACCACTACACGGCCGACCGGAAGGTGCGCACCGACGACGCCTACA
>CAZAIR010000074.1:0-11349 GCA_964485225.1 uncultured Burkholderiaceae bacterium | reverse complement strand
AACCAAGTGGCCAAACCCTTCATCGTGATCGGCGACAAAACAGACCACGGCGGTGTGGTGATCGAGGGCTCGCCGGCCAGCACCACCCATGGCAAAGCCATCGCCCGTGTGGGTGACAAAGTCACCTGCCCCAAGAAGGGTCACGGCGGCACCACGGTTATCGTGACCGGCGACCCGACCTGCTTGATCGATGGCAAGCCCGCCGCCCGCCACGGCGACAAAACGGCCTGTGGCGCCACCCTGCTGGCCACGCAATCCGTCAGCCTCGATTGAACGCCGCAACATGAAGCGTTGGATCCAAGGCCTGGCCTTGTTCGTGCTGCTGGTGTGCGTGGTGTGGTTGGTCATGCTGTGGTCCTGGGATCACATCGGCCACACCCCCACCCCACGCGATGCCGTGCTGTACCTTGGGGTGCTGCCACTGATGCTGTTTGCCGGCATCCTGCTGCTGCGCGGCGCTTGGCGCGCAGTGATGGTGCCACCCACAGCAGACGCGGGCGCTGCGGGTGCTGATGCAGGGGCAGGTGACAAGGCCGAAGCCGCAGCGCCCAGCACGCGCGAAGCTGCCGAGCGCGCGCAAACCTTCGCCATCTTGAGCGCCCAGTGCTGCTTGGCGGCCGGCCCTAACGCGAGCACCATCGCATCGGCCTTGAAGGCGGGCGAGGTACGTCCGGAGCCTGATATGGCGCTGCGCGATGCGCAGGGCCTTCCGACCTTCGTTGCACGCATCCCAGAGCTGGATTTGCAGGGCACCCACGATGAATTGCAGCCGGTGCTGGAGGCCTGCCGTGACCCTGCGCAGCCCGAGCAAGACCTCCATGAAGCCACCTGGCGCGCGCTGGCGGCGCTGCGTGAGCCCTTGCGCAGCGTGGCCGAAGCTTTGGCCCTATGGCCCGAGCTGAACGACCCCGCGCTGCGCGTTCGCGTGTTGGCGCACTTGGCGCCGGCTGCAGCGACTTTTGACCAGCATGTGCTGGGCCACTGGTTGCTGCACGACCTGGCTCAGCGCACGGGCTTGGCCCTTTCGCAGTTGTTGTTGGAGCCGGGACCGAAGCCCGAGGAGGGCGTGGCGGGTCTGTGGCGTTCGGCTGACCGCTTACTCGTGGCTCTACAGCGTGAGCGCCGCCGTGACCTGTTGCTGCTCGTGGCTGCCGGCAGCGATGTGAGCGCCGACGGCGTGGCGCGCTGGAGCCACGCCGGTCGCTTGTTCCACCCGCAGCAGCAGGCCAAGGGCTTGATGTTGGGCGAAGGAGCCTGTGTCCTGGCGTTGGGGCCGACCGACTGGCCGGCTGACCCCGCCACCCAAAAGCCCTTGCCGCAGCTGCACCGGGTGGCCTTGGCGGCGCGCGACAAATCGGTGGAGGCCAGCGGCCGCATCAGCAGCGCCTGCTTGGAGGAGGTGCTCGGCCAAGCCTTGCGCGTGGCGGGGCTGGAGGCGGCCTCGGCACAGCGCTTGGTCAGTGATTCCGATCAACACAGCCCCCGCAACGGGGAATTGTTCGGTGCGGTGATGGCCCAACTGCCGCACCTGGATGTGAACGAAGACATCCAGTTGATCGGTGCCGCCTGCGGGCACCTGGAGGCCTCAGGCTCATTGGCTGCTGTGGCGCTGGCCGCGCAGGCCGTGAATGGTGATGACGAAGCAGCGCCGGAGCGTGCTGTGGTGCTGTCGGTGGCGCACACGCACGACCGCTTGGCGGCCGTGGTGCGCCGGGGCGTGGCCCCGGTGGCTGCTGTTTGATGTGGTGATGACGACGAGACCGTGATGAAACTTTTCCTGCGATTCCTGTTCGACCTTCGGGTGCTGAGCGTGTTGGGCCTGATCGCCCTGGCTACCTTCTTGTTCCTCGGCGCTGACGTGCTGCGCGTCGGGGTGATGTGGGTGGTGGCCGTGCTGTTGGGCGTGCTGCTCGTCTACGCCCTGGTGTGGGGTGTGCGCAAGCTGCTGGCGGTGCGGGCGGCGCGCCGCCTAGAGGCCGGTCTCGACGCCGACGCCGAAGCGGCCCAACGCGCAGCCCAGAACAAAGACCGCGCCGCCGTGCAAGCCTTGCGCGAGCGCATGGACGGTGCTGTCAAAACCATCAAGGGCAGCAAGCTGGGCCAGCGCGTGGGCAGCTCGGCGCTGTACGAGCTGCCTTGGTACATGGTGATCGGCAACCCGGCGGCAGGCAAAAGCACGGCCATCTTGAAGAGCGGCCTGAACTTCCCCTTCGCCGACAAGGGCGGCGCTGCCGTGCAGGGCATCGGCGGCACGCGGAACTGCGATTGGTTCTTCACCAGTGATGGCATCTTGCTCGACACCGCCGGCCGTTATGCCGTTCATGAGGAGGACCGCAGCGAATGGCTGGGCTTCCTCAGCATGCTCAAACGCACGCGACCCAAGGCGCCGATCAACGGCATCTTGATTGCCGCCAGCGTGGCCGAGTTGTCGCAGGCGACGCCCGAGGCCGCCATCCAGTTGGCCAAAAGCTTGCGCCAGCGGGTGCAAGAGTTGACCGAGAACCTGGAGGTGTTTGCGCCGGTCTATTTGGTGTTCACCAAAGCCGACCTGATTGGCGGTTTTGTGGAGTTCTTTGCCGATCGAGATGCCAAAGAGCGCGAGCAAACCTGGGGCGCCACGCTGCCCTACACGCCAGAGGGCGCCGAAGATGCTGTGACCGCTTTTGAGCGCCACTTTGATGAGTTGCGCGAAGGCTTGAAGGAGCTGATGCTGGCCCGCATGGCCCTGGCCCGTGGCCAGCCATTGCCTACCGGCGTGCTCAGCTTCCCACTTGAGTTTGCGGCGCTCAAGCCCGCCCTCAGCGCTTTCGTGGCCACGCTGTTCGAGGACAACCCGTTCCAGTTCAAGCCGGTGTTCCGCGGTTTCTACTTCACCAGCTCGGTGCAGGAGGGGGCTGCCCAGAGCAAGGCCAGCACCGAGGTGGCCGATCAGTTCAGCTTGCGCGCCAAGGGCGCCCAGGGCACGGCGATGGTCATGTCCGAGGCCGGCTATTTCTTGCGCGACATGTTCGCCAAGGTGGTGTTTGCTGACCGCAATCTCGTGCGCCAGTACGCCAGTCGCGGCAAGCTGCGTTGGCGCGCCATCACCTTCGGCGCATCGGTGCTGGGACTGGCCCTGCTGCTGGGTGCATGGTCTTGGTCATACCTCGGCAACCGCCAGCTCATGCAAGGGGTAGAGGCCGACCTGCGCAAGGTCGTCAGTCTGCAAGCTGACCGCGTTGACCTCGCCTCGCGCCTGGAGGCCTTGGAGGTGTTGCAGCAGCGCATTGAAGAGTTGGCTTTGCTGCGCGACAACCGTCCGCTGGGGTTGGGTTTCGGTCTCTACCAGGGCGAGGCGCTGGAGCGCAAGCTGCGGGCCGAGTAC
This sequence comes from uncultured Burkholderiaceae bacterium, assembly GCA_964485225.1. Lineage (GTDB taxonomy): Bacteria > Pseudomonadota > Gammaproteobacteria > Burkholderiales > Burkholderiaceae_C > Inhella. The sequence goes on along the minus strand of CAZAIR010000074.1, from coordinate 7,985 downwards.
TTTGCGGGCGTGCGCCAAGTGATGCTGGAGCCAGTAGCCCAGGCCGTGGAGGGCTACCTTGCCGAGGTGAACCAGCACGCCGATGCGATCACCCCTGTCACGCGCTCACCTGAGTCGGGTGCGGTGGCCTTGACGCCTGCGGTGGCAGCGTCGGCTGTGCGCTCGCGCTACACCGACGCCTCACCCACTCAAGCCGAAGAGGCCTACAACGCCCTCAAGACCTACTTGATGATGGCCGAGCGGCCGCGCATGGAGGCCGCGCATCTGAGCGACCAAATCACCCGCTTTTGGCGCGGCTGGTTGGACGAGCAGCGCGGCAGCATGCCGCGCGACCGCATGATCCGTAGCGCTGAGCGCATCATGGCGTTCAGCATGGCCAACCTGAACGATCCGTCGTTCCCGCTGGTCAACACCAACCTGGCGCTGGTCGACCAAACCCGCGAGACCTTGCGCAAGGTAATGCGCGGCATGCCGGCGCGGGACCGCGTCTACGCCGAGATCAAGGCCCGAGCCGCCACCCGTTTCGCCCCGATGACGGTCGCGCGCATCTTGACCGAGGCCGGCCAAGCGCCGGAGCCGGGCACGACGCCCTCGGTGGCCGGCAGTTACGCCATCTCTGGCACCTTCACCCGCGAAGCGTGGGAGAACTACGTTCAAGGCGCCATCAAGGACGCCGCGACGGTGGAACTGCAGCGCGTGGACTGGGTGCTCAACGTGGCTGCCAAGGACGACTTGTCGCTCGAGGGCAGCACCGAGCAAATTCGCGCCGCGTTGACCGAGCTCTACAAGAACGAGTACGTGGCCGAGTGGCAACGCTTTGTGCAGGGCGTGACCGTGGCCGAGTTCAAGGACTTCCCGGACGCTGTGACGCACCTGAACAGGCTGGGTGACCGCGCTGACTCACCGCTGCGCCATGTGATGGACGTGCTGTTCGACCAAACCTCGTGGGACAACCCGAGCATCGTCAACGAGCGCTTGGGGCAAACACAAAAGGGCGTGGTGCAGTGGTTCAAGCAAAGCATCCTGCGTATGTCACCCGCCAAGGTCGAGGTGGAGGTGGACGTCACCGGCAAGCCCAAGGAGATCCCGATGGGACCGATCGGGCGTGAGTTCGCGGCCTTGCCGCGGCTCATGATCGGCAAAGGCGGCAACCCGCCCTTGATCAAAGGCTACTTTGCCGCGCTGGCCAAGGTGCGTTCGCGCTACAACGACATTGGCATCGAGGGCAACCCGGGCCTTGGTGCGCGCAATCTGCTGAATAACACCCTGGAAGCAGGTGCTTCCGAGATCGCCGAGGGTTTGAAGTACGTCGATGAGCAAATGATGCTGGGCATCACCGCCTCGCAACGCAACGCCATCCGCCCGCTCTTGGTTCGCCCCTTCATCCAAGCCTATGCGGTGGCCGTTCCTGCGGCTGAGGTCGAGCTGAACCGCCGCTGGGAAGCCCAGGTGTATGGACCGTTCCAACGCACCTTGGCTGGTAAGTACCCGTTTGACGCCAACGCCCGTATCGAGGCAGGTACGGCTGAGATTGCCAAGATCTTTGGCCCTGAAGGCGCCATTGCGACCTTCGCCAACGACAGCTTGGGGGCCATGGTGGTTCGTCGCGGCGACACGGTGGACGTACGGACCTGGGCCGACCTAGGCATCCGCCTGCGCCCTGCATTTGTGGAGGGCTACAGCAGTTGGATTGCCCCGCTGGATGGCGCGGCCGGTGCCGGCGCAGGCGCCAGTGCACAAGCGGCAGCGCCGGCGCAGGCGCAGTACGCGTTCCAAATCCTGCCCCAGGGCTCGCCTGGTTTGATGGAGTACACGATCGCTATCGACGGTCAGGTGCTGCGTTACCGAAACACGGCAGCCGGTTGGGCCGACTTTGTCTGGCCCAACCCTGCTGGGCAGCCCGGTGTGCGCATCACTGGCGTGACCAATGACGGCAAGACCGTGGAGTTCTTCAACCATCCAGGCAACTTCGGTATGGAGCGCATGCTGGCTGCTGCGCAGCGTGGCAAGGCGCCGGCGGAAGGTGTGAATGCTCTCACTTGGGTGCAAGGCAATGTGGGGGTGACGGTGCACCTGCGCGTGGTCCGCGCGCCCGGCGCCGCCGTGGCCGCAACCGGCGGCGGCGCAGCCCCGCAGGGAGCTGGTCTGAAGGGGCTCAAGCTGCCGGCTTTGGTGGTTGGCGCGGACGCGCCCAGCGCCAACGCCGCAGCGCTGGGAGCGCAGCCATGAGCGCCGCGGTGCAAGCCCGTACCAGCCTGCCGTTGCTCTACTTTGGGAAGGTGCCTGGCCGTGGCGATTTCGTGCGCAGCGGCCAGCAGCCCGCGCTGGTTCAATCCTTCGACCGCTGGCTCAGCGCGGCCCTGGAACTGATGGCCCTGGATGCGCGGTGGAAAGAGTTGTACGACCGTGCCAGCCCTTTTCACTTCGCGGTGCTGGGTCCGCGTCATCCGCATGTGGTCGCCGGCCACGTGCGGCCCTCCAGTGACGCTTCGGGTCGTCGTTTTCCATTCATGGTGGCCAGCAGCTTTGAGGTTCAAGCTCCTGACCTTTTCATGCCCAGAGCGCCCCTGGCCCTGCAGCGTTTGTGGGCCCAAGCCGAGGCGTGGGCGCGCAAAGCGCAATCCGAGCCTGATGCCACCGCTACCTTGGGTGAGCTGGCTCAAGCGCGGGTTCCGGTCGAACTGGCGACCGAGGCTCACGACCCAGCTTTCGCCGAATTCCTGGATCAACAGACCCTGGGCAGTGCGCAGGCCTTGCTGGCGCGCGCCCACCCTGAGGTGGACCTGGCCCGTGTGGTGTTGGGCATGGGGCTGCTGCTGCAACCCGTGCCGGCCAGCGGCAGTCAACGCCTGGAAAAGGGCCTGCGCCTGCCGCTGCCAGCCGATCCGCTGTACCAAGCCGCCATGGTCAGTTGGTGGTTGGACTTGGTGGTGCGCTTCCTGTGCCGAGGCGACTTCGAGGTGCTGGTTCTGCTGCCGCAAGGCCAAACCGCGCCCATGCTTTCGATCGGATTTGCAGGTGGCTCGGCCACTGCTTTGGCCGATTTGCTGGGGCGGCAAGACCCTGACGCCGCATTCTTGGAGTTGGTGAACCCCGCGTGGGCTGATGAGCCGGGCCAGGACTACGGCGTGAAGAAGCTGCGGACCTACCTTGCACAGCAAGGTCTGTCACTGCGGCAGGCCAGACAGACCTTTCGTGAAGCTTTTTTGGGTGAATGACGATGTGGATGTTCAATTGCAAAGCCGCCCTGGCGGCGACGCTGATGGTCTTGGCGCCCCTGGGCCAAGCACAGGCCCCTGACGCCGCTAACGCGCCGGTGGTCGTGAGTGGGGTGGTGCCTGACGAAGCCACCAAGGCCGCCATCTTGGCGCGTGCCCGTGAGTTGTACGGCGCCCAGCGAGTGGTTGATCAACTCGGCATCGGGCGGCTGGCCGCGCCGCCCAACTGGGCGCAACAGGTGGTGCGCCTGATGCCGTCTGAGCTGCGCCAAGTCTCCCAGGGCGAGCTGCGGGTGCGCGGCACGGTCATCGACCTGCAGGGCCGTGTGAGCCAAGCGGCCCAGGTGCAACAGCTGCCGGCGCTGCTCAATGCGCAGTTGCTGAACACCACCTACCAAGTGCGCAGCAGCCTGCGGGTGGATGCACCTGACCAAGCTCAGCTGGACGCCGCTTTGGCCAATCGGACCATCGCCTTTGACCCGGGGCGCGACACCCTCACGCCCGAAGGCGCCCGCACGCTGGATGCATTGCTGCCCGTGCTGCAGAAGTTCAACGGTCGCCGATTTGAGGTCATCGGTCACACCGACGCCGATGGCGACGCAGCTGCGAACACGGCACTGTCACTGGCACGGGCTGAGCGTGTGAAGGCTTACTTGGTGGAGCGCGGGGTCGCCGCGACCTCGATCAGCACCCAAGGGGCTGGGGCTAGCGTACCGGTGGCTAGCAACGCCACGCCCGAGGGTCGTGCACGCAACCGTCGGATCGAATTCCGCGTTCTGGCTTGATCAGCCGTTGCCGGGCGGCTCCACGCCGAGCATCTCGTCCAAGCGGGCGAGCGTGGCGTCGTCCTTGACCACTTGGCGCAGCCATGCGTGCAAGGGCAGGTCGCCCCAGCGGGCCGCCTTCTCAGCCAGGTAAGCCACCGGGCTGTGGGGTTCGGTGCGGCGGAAGTAGGCCGCTACCTCATGCAGTTGCTGCAGCGCTTGCGCTCGCGATTGCAGACCGCCCACCCGCGCGGTCGGTGCCAGTGCCACTTGTGCCTCGGCGGAAGGTTCGGCTTCAGCCTCGCCGCCCGTCGGGTTGTTAGAGCCTGTGCCTGCGCCCAGGCCGCTGTCGCGCCCCAACCGTTTGAGTGCAGCCATCGCAGCTTCGAGAGCTCCGCGGGCCGCAGAGAAACCAGGCCCATCGGCTCCGAAGCGCGCATCCGCTTCTGATTGCAGTTGACGAAGCGCATCTTGGGCGCGTTGCATCGCTGCGACTTGGGTCTCGAACGCGCCAGCGCCGAGTTGGGCTACAGCGCGCTGGATCGCCACCAAGGTGGGGCGCTCGTCACCGCTCACCGGTGGTTCGGCCGCACGCGCACGGGCGGCTTCCACATCCCTCAGCCCTAAACGTTGGCGGCCCAACTGAATAACCGGTGCAGATTGCGCCAGCACCTCAACCCGGCTGAGCAGCCATGTCAGGTTGCCGATCCGCTCCTCGGCGTCGCCGCCGTCCACCACCGGGTGCAATCCATCCCAAAAGCGGTGCAAGAGTTCGGCGTTCAGTTGCAGGCCATCGGCCAAGCCGGGCAGGCCCAGCACCCGGGCTGCGGCGTCGGTCCACCAGCCGGCCACGCGCAAGTCTTTGGAACGTTGCTTCAGCACGCCTTCGCACTCGCGAAGCACGCCGGGCCAGTCGGCGACTTTCAGCTCCGTCACCCAGTCGCCCTGCGACAAGGTGGGGTCGTCCTCTCGCCGCATCTCGGCGATCGCATCGAACACTGGCGAAAAAATCAGGTCGGTTCCGGTGGGTTCCGTCTCAGAGATAGGCAACAGCAGGGATTCGATCGTCATGGCGGCCAGGGGTGTTCAGAGGAGGCGTGAGCCCGCCGGCGCACGCACGCGGCACTCTAGCGGCCGACCCTGGCGGGCAAAGCTTCTGAGCCCCCGAAAGCAGGGGGTCAGCGATAGCGGCCCGGTGCCAGCAGTTGCAGGGGGTCGTGGGCGGCCTGGATGCGGCGGTTGAAGGCTGCGGCCTCAGGCGCCAACTCTGTCAAGCTGGCCATGCCGCCGATGCCGAAGCGGTACGGGAAGAAGCCGCTGGCACGCCCCTCGGTCAACAGCGCGGCGTAGCAATGCTTCGCTGACGCCTTGGCCTCTGTGTCGTTCTGGTCGAAAAGGATGGGAACGGTGCTGTCGAAAAGACGGTCGCTGACTGTGGTGAATGTGATCAGTGGTTCGATCCCGTGAGTGGCCGTCACGGTGTGCACCAAGTTCGCATAGCGGCGCACGGCAGCGGGCTGCATCGGCACCAGGGGGGCGTACCAAATCAAACCGCAACCATCGGCGGCGGGGTGGCGCGCGCTCGTGTGACTTGCAGGTGAGCGGTTGCGCCAGTAGGCCAGCGGCAGGGCGGTTTCGTTCGGTTGCCCTTGCACCAAGTCCAGAGAGCTGGCCAGTGCGCTGGTCAGCTTTTGCAGCCCTAAACCGCGTGGCCCCGGAAGCCAGCGCGCCAGCTTGGCCAGGGTTTCGGCACGGCCTGGAGTCAAGAACAAGACCCGCGTGGCTACCCCGGCCAGGAGCTGCTTGAGCTCCGCCTTGGCGGCGTTCACCATCCGCCGTGTGCCGTACAGCGTGGCAAAGCCGGTCCACTTTTGCACCTGAAACTGCGCCCCCAACTCGGCCAGCAACTCGGGCGGGATCAAGCCTTGGGAGTTCAGCCGGTCCCAAGGGTACGGTGCCGACATCGAAAGCACCCGGTGCTGGTTCATCAGGTTCACGGCCCCCAGTGTGGGCTGCAGGCGCTGGATCGCTAGGCGGATGCGCTGCACCGCGGGCTCCAGCAGGTGGTCTTCGGGGAGGCCGAACAGGCACACCATCACCACTTCGGGGCGCGGCGCCAGCGCGATCGTGATTTGGGTCACCACGCCCATGCCACTCTGTGTGAACAGCCCCTGGTTGTAGGGGCCGAGACCCCAACGGAACAAACGCGCCAATTCGTCGCCGCCTGCTTCCTTCAGCATCCCGCGGAAGCGTGTTCCGTCAGGCATGACCGCTTCCAGGTCGGTCACGGCGCCAAAGTGGTCCACGTGCGGCGTGACACCGTAGCCACGCTCGAGGGCGTTGGCCAGCAGGCTACAACTGGGCCCGGCGCCCGTGACGGGCACCAGAAACGCGTGCTTGCCCTCAGCCAGGAATCGCGCCAAGGTGCCGTGTGTCACGCCTGGCTCCACGGTGACGGTGCCCATGTCAGCGTCGAAATGCAGGATGCGGTCCATTCCGCCCAGATCCAGCAGGACACAGCCTTCGGCCACCGGCAGTGCGCTGCCATAGCCCCAATTGCGCACGGTGGAGATAGGGTGAAGTGCGACGGCGTGGCGTTGAGCGATGCGCATCACCTCTGGCAGTGGCGTTGCCGAGTCGATCAGCAGCGCGCCGTGCAACTGCCGCGTTTGGCCGCTGGTGTCTTGCCCGTAGCGTGCCTGAGCCGCTGGCGCGGCCAAAACCCGTTCACTGCCCAGCAAAGTGCGCCAGTCTGCGAGGGCGCTTTCGATGTCCATGGACGACCCGGCTGAAGGTTGGAAAGGTGTGACGGAGTGCGCTTGTCCACCCCCCGACATGCATGGGGTCTGGGCGCCTTCCGATGGGGCTTGTTACATGTTGCCTATGGCATCATCTATCGGTCATCGCCGCTCGATGTTACTGGTTGAGCGCACGCAATAAATTGGATCGGAACGCCATGCTCAAGAATGAAAAAAACTGGTCCCGTTGGCTGGCTGTCAGTGTGGGCTTGGTCGTCGCTGCGTTGGTTTCAGGCTGCGCCACGCCGACCCATCCGCCGGCCCCCGAGAAGGCCAATGTCGATAACTACAGTTACATCATTGGCCCTGGCGACACGCTCAATGTGATCGTGTGGCGCAACCCCGAACTCAGCACTGCCACGCCCGTTCGTCCCGATGGCAAGATCGCTGCGCCGCTGGTGGATGAGCTGAGCGTGCAGGGCAAGAACTCGATCCAAGTGGCCCGCGACATCGAGAAGGTGTTGGGCAAGTTCGTCCGTGATCCGGTGGTGACGGTGGTCGTGACGGGCTTTGTTGGTCCGTACAGCGAGCAGATCCGTGTTGTCGGCGAGGCCGCGCGTCCCCAGTTTCTGCCGTACAAGCAGGACATGACGCTGCTGGACGTGATGATCGCTGTCGGTGGTCTGACCGACTTCGCCGATGGCAACCGCGCCACCATCTTGCGCTCCGCTGAAGGCAACAAACAGTACACGGTCCGCCTGAAGGACCTGATCAAGCGAGGCGACGTGTCAGCGAACGTGCAGGTGCGTCCCGGCGACATCCTGATCATTCCCCAGAGCTTTTTCTAAGTCGGATTGACGGACACGCGGCGCGCTGCGGCCTGCAGCGCGCCGTCTGCCTTGTGGCCAAAGGTTTTCCATGGATCTCTTGTTGACGCAGTTGTACGCGCTCGCGCGGCGCATCTGGAAGTACCGCTGGCTGGGGCTGGCGCTGGGATGGGCGATTGGGGTGGTGGGCGTCGTGGTGGCGTTCGCAGTGCCCAACCGCTTCGAGGCCAGTGCACGCATTTATGTCGACACGCAGTCGATCTTGAAGCCCCTGATGGCCAACATGACGGTGCAGCCCAACGTCAACGAGCAGGTGGGCATGCTGAGCCGCACTTTGATCAGCCGGCCGAACATTGAGAAGCTGATCCGCATGGCGGACTTGGATCTGAAGAAGCAAACCAAGGCCGAGCAGGAAGCGCAGATTGAGGAGCTGACCCG
>CAZAIR010000073.1:3775-11595 GCA_964485225.1 uncultured Burkholderiaceae bacterium | reverse complement strand
GTGGCCCGGTCGATGGCATCGGCATCCAAGGCCTCGCCCGGCTTCACGTAGTGGCTCACGTCGGCAATGGCCACCAACAAGCGCCAGCCCTGCGTCGCCGACTTGCCGCGCCCGAGCTTCATGGGCTCGCAGTACACGGCATCGTCGAAGTCGCGAGCGTCCTCGCCGTCGATGGTCACCAAAGGCACATCGCGCAAGTCAACACGGCCTTTCAAATCGGCCGCGCGCAATGCCTCAGGCAACTTCGCGGCCTGCGCCAGAGTCTCGGCCGAGAAGCGGTGCGGCACTTCGTACTTGCGCACCGCGATCTCGATCTCCATGCCGGGGTCATCGATATCGCCCAGCACCTCTGTGACACGTCCAACGGGCTGCGCATAGAGCGCCGGCAGTTCCGTCAGTTCCACCGCCACCACTTGGCCCGGCTTGGCATTGGCGATGCCACCCTTGGGGATCAGGATGTCCTGGCCCATGCGCTTGTCCTCGGGCGCCACCAACCAGGCACCGCTTTCCAGCAACAAGCGACCAATGATGGGACGCGGACGTCTCTCGACGATTTCCAGCACCCGGCCTTCCGACCGCCCTCGTTTGTCAAGCCGCACCACGCGCACACGCACGGTGTCGCCGTGCAGGGCAGCCCGCATTTCGTTGGCGGGAAGGTATACGTCCCCACCATTGGGATTGATCACAAAACCATGGCCGTCGCGGTGGCCTTGCAGGGTGCCGACGACTTCTTGCAGCAGTCCCGGTGCTTCGTGCGCGCTGGCACTTGCGGAGTTTGATTTTTTAATGGTACAGTCGCTTTCTTTGCTGATCGCCACACGGCGTGAATGCAATGCCCAGGTGGCGGAATTGGTAGACGCACTAGTTTCAGGTACTAGCGGGTAACTCCGTGGAGGTTCGAGTCCTCTCCTGGGCACCAAGAGATAAGAAAAAGAGAAAAAGCCGGTTGCGCAAGTAACCGGCTTTTTTCGTGGTCGGCTCAAATTGGCTTGAGGCGCCAGCGGAGCTGGCACCTGCCCGATAGAGCCGGGCGCCGGTCATCAATACGACAGCTTGCGCTGCAAGTCTGCAGGCCGTTGGCTGTCGTAATCTTCAAACGGCTGGTGGATCCAAGGACTGGTGGGCAAGAACTCCACCTGGTAATCGGGCTGGTAGCACGACACCCCCTTGGTCCAGATCACAGCAGACCGCAGCTCGCTGATCTGGTCCGACGCCCGCAACCGCTCCACCACCGCCTTGAGCGTGACGCCCGAGTCTGCGAGGTCATCGACCAGCAACACCCGCCCGGCCAAGCGGCCCTTGGGCATGGTGATGGTTTCGGCGATGTCCAAGCGACCTTGGATCGTGCCGGCTTCAGCGCGGTAGCTGCTGGTGCTCATGATGGCCAAGGGCTTGTCGAACACGCGCGACAACACATCACCCGGCCGTAAGCCGCCCCGGGCCAGGCACAAGATTTGGTCGAACTCCCAACCCGAACCATGCACCTTGAGCGCCAAGCGCTCGATCAGCAGGTGGTATTCGTCCCAAGACACATACAAGTGCTTGCCGTCGTCTGTGAGCATGTGAGCGGTCTCCGCGTTGTTATCAGGCCAGGTAGGGGTGCTTCAGCACGATGGTGTGCTCACGGTCGGGGCCGGTGGAGATCATGGCGATCGGGACGCCCACAACCTCTTCCACCCGACGCAGATAGTTTCGCGCGGCCTCAGGCAATTGGTCGTAGGCCGTCACGCCGAAGGTGGTCTGGGTCCAGCCTGGGAACACCTCGTAGATCGGCTCGCAAGCGGCAATCTCGTCGGGGTCCATCGGCAAGATGTCGACCACACGTCCATTGAGCTTGTACCCAACGCCCATCTGGACCTCGGCCAAGCCATCGAGCACGTCGAGCTTGGTCAAGCACAGGCCGCTGATGCCGTTGATGATCATGGCGCGCTTGAGCGCGGCCGCATCGATCCACCCGCAGCGGCGGGCGCGCCCGGTGACGGTGCCCCGCTCTTGCCCCACCACGCTCAGGTGGTGACCGACCGTTCCTTCGGTTTCCCAGTCGAGTTCCGTGGGGAACGGACCGCTGCCGACGCGCGTCGCGTAAGCCTTGGTGATGCCCAGCATGTAGTGCAGCATCTGCGGCCCGACACCGGAACCAGCGGCAGCATTGCCAGCCACACAATTGGAGCTGGTGACGTAGGGGTAGGTGCCGTGGTCGATGTCCAGCAGAGTGCCTTGCGCGCCCTCGAACAGCAGGTTGTCGCCGCGCAGATGGGCTTGGTGCAGTTCGTAGCCCACGTCAGCCAACATCGGGGTGATCTCGGGAGCCAAGGCCATGGCCTGGGCCAACACGCTGTCGTAGTCCACCGGCGAGGCAGCCAAGTAGCCCTCGAGTGCGTGGTTGTGCAGGGTCACCAACTCACGGAGCTTGGTCGCAAAGCGCTCAGGGTGCTTCAGGTCTTGGAGGCGCAATGCGCGACGCGCCACCTTGTCTTCGTATGCAGGGCCAATGCCCTTACCGGTGGTGCCGATCTTGCCGCTACCGCTGCTTTCGCGGCGGGCTTCACGGGCACGGTCTACTTCCACGTGGAAGGGCAAGATCATGGGGCAGGCTTCGCTGATGCGCAGGCGGGAACGCACCTCAACGCCAGCAGCCTCAAGTCGCTTGATTTCACTCAACAAATGCGTGGGGTCGACCACCACGCCGTTGCCGATGTAGCAGCGCACACCGTCTCGCATCACGCCCGAGGGGATGAGCTGCAACGCGGTCTTCACACCCTTGATCACCAGCGTATGGCCAGCGTTGTGGCCGCCTTGGAAGCGCACAACCCCTTGGGCGTGGTCGGTCATCCAATCGACGACTTTGCCCTTGCCCTCGTCGCCCCACTGGGTGCCAACGACGACCACGTTGCGTCCTTGTTTGTTGTTCTGGTTCATGGTTTCGCTTCCAGTCATTGCGAGGGCAACGCCCTCAGTGTCCATCGTTGGTGGGTGGCGTCAAACGCGAGCTCACGGTCGCAGGCGTACTCCTCGCCTTCGTCGTCATGGCCGGGCAGCACGCACACCACGGTTTCGCCAGCTTGGCGCAAATCGCGCACGGCCGCACGCAGGGCTGCATCCTCACCCCAGGGGGCGCGCACAGCAGCCGCTTGGGCCTGCCCGGGTAGTACCTCAGTCAAGGCTTTAAGGTCCAAGCTGAAGCCAACGGCGGGCCGGCGCCGGCCAAAAGCCGCGCCGATTTCATCGTAGCGACCGCCGCGCAACAAAGGTTGCGCTTGGCTGGCGCCGTAGGCCGTGAAACACACCCCCGTGTAATAGGCGTTGCCGGCCACTGCGGCCAAATCAAAACCAATGCGCAGACCGGCATGGGTGCGCTGAAGGTGGTCGTGCAGCCAACGCAGATCCTGCAACGCAGCTTGAATGCCCGGCAGCGCAGGCAATGACAGAGCGGCGCGGTCGAGAACCTCGATGCCGCCCTCTAGGCCCAAGAGCGACTGCAGTGCGGCTTGCCATTCAGCCCCAAGTCCGGCAGTGGCGCGAGCCAGTTGCTGAGGCTCGCGCACCGCCAAAGCCGCCACCACAGACTGTCGTTGGCCGGGTGAGGCCTCGGCCGCATCAAGCAAGCTGTCCAAGCAGCGCACATCGGCCAAATCCAGCAGGTGCACTTGCAAATCCAACGCAACCAAAGCGTCCAAGGCAAGCTCCTGGACTTCAAGATCAGCCTCCAAGCCCGCATGGCCATACACCTCAACCCCAAACTGCAGAGGCTCACGCGAAGCCAAAGGCCCATTCGGCCGGGCGTGGAGGACCGGGCCGCAATAGCAGAGCCGCGTCACGCCCCGGCGGTTGAGCAAGTGGGCATCGATACGAGCGACTTGCGGGGTGGTGTCGGCACGCACACCCAAGCTGCGGCCGGAAAGCTGGTCAATCAACTTGAAGGTGCGCAACTCTTGCCCGGAGCCTGCGCCGCTGAGCAGCGACTCCAGGTGCTCCAGAAGGGGTGGCATGACCAACTCGCAACCGTATCCGCGGGCCAGGTCAAGCAGGCGGCGGCGTGATTCTTCGATGTAGCGAGCCTGCGATGGCAGGACATCAGCGACATGCTCGGGCAGTAGCCAAGCCGAACTCATGGAAAACGCCGAGTAAGTAAAAACGGCATTCTAGGGGCCGCCCCCGCGGAGGTTCAGATTGCGAACGTCAACAACAGGAGGCCGATGACGATGCTGGTCAACCCAATGAAACGCAGCTGCCCATCGCTGAGTTGCAGCAAACGGGCGAACCACTCGCGCCAAGCGCCAGGGCTCATGAAGGGCATCAAGCCCTCCACCACCAGCATCAGACCCAGCGCTGCGAGCAGCACCTCCCACATGGCTTACTTGCGGGGCGCTGCCGGTGCGGCGGCGCCAGGGCCACCGTTGCGCATGCTCTTGAAGAACTCGCTACTGGGATCGAGCACCATCACGTCCGACTTGCTGCGGAACGTAGCGCGGTAGGCCTCGAGTTGCCGGTAAAACTGGGCGAACTGCGGATCACGACCAAAAGCTTCGGCGTACAGCGCAGAAGATTTAGCGTCGCCCTCGCCCTTGACGCGCTGGGCATCGCGGTAGGCCTCGGCAATGATGATCTCGCGCTCACGATCGGCCGTGGCCTTGATCTTTTCTGCATCGGCCGCCCCAGTGGCTCGGAGCTCGTTAGCCACACGCTGGCGCTCTGAAATCATGCGGTTGTAGACCGAGCTGGTGATGCTGGCAGCAAAGTCAACGCGCTTGATGCGAACGTCGACGATTTCGATACCGAACTGCTTCACGTCTTCTGCCAAACGCTTGGCCACGCCCTTCATCACCGCCTCACGCTCGGTGGACAACACACCCTGCACGGTGCGCTTGGTCACTTCCTCGTTGAGGGCGGCCTGCACGATGGGAGCCAAACGCGTTTCCAAACTGGCCAGCGTGGTGCCACTGTTTCGGATGAAGCTGCGGGCATCGGTGATGCGCCACTTCACAAGCCAATCCACCACCAAGCTCTTCTTCTCTGCCGTGAAGATGGCGCGGGGGTCGTTGCTGTCCAGCGTTTGCACACGCCGGTCAATGAATTCGACGTTTTGGAACGGAGCCGGCAACTTGAAGTTCAAGCCCGGCTCGGTGATGACCTCTTTGATTTCGCCTAGCGAATAGACCACGGCAAATTGCCGTTGGTCCACGATGTAGAGCGTTGAGTTGGCTGCCAGCAAAGCCAACAGGCCGCCGAAGATAAAGGGGAGGATGCGGTTCATGATGTGGACGCGTGTTGTCGCTGGCTCAGCGGCCTTCGCGGTCGCGGGTGCGCAAGCCGTCTCGGCTGCGCATGTCGGATGCTGCGGCAGGGGTGGTGTCTGACGACGGCGCCAACGTGGCTTGTGCCGGCGCCGCAGGGGCTTGAGCCGGCGCACCGGCCGCTTGCATCAGCTTGTCCAGAGGAAGGTACAGGAGGTTGGAGCCGCTCTTGCTGTCCACCATCACCTTACTGACATTGCTGTACACCATTTGCATGGTCTCGGTGTAGAGGCGATCGCGGGTCACCTGCGGAGCCTTTTGATACTCCGCCAACACCGAGCGGAATCGTTGCGCGTCACCCTCTGCCTGCGCAACCACACGGGCGCGGTAGGCCTCGGCTTCTTGCTGCAGGCGCGAGGCCATACCGCGAGCCTGCGGGATCACTTGGTTGGCGTAAGCCTCGCCTTCGTTCTTGGCGCGCTCGCGGTCGGCACTGGCTTTCAAAGCGTCATCGAACGCCGCTTGAACTTGCTCGGGCGCTTGCACGCTCGCCACGTTCACGTTCACCACTTGGATGCCAGCTTTCAGGCGGTCCAGTTGAGACTGAATGAGCTTTACCAGGTCGTTGGCGATGGCGTCGCGCTGTTCGTAAAGCACCGTGTCCATGTTGGAGCGTCCGACGATTTCGCGCACGGCGGTTTCAGCGGCTTGGACCACAGCGTCTTCGGTGCGGTTGTTCTCGAACAGGAAGGCGCGGGTGTCCTTCAGCCGGTACTGCACAGCGAAGCGGATATCGATGATGTTTTCGTCTTGCGTGAGCATCGAAGAATCACGCAAGCCCGTGGAAGCGGCTACGTTGTTCCGGCCGATTTCCGCTGTGCGCACTTGAGTGAAGGCGACGGTTTCATGCGCTTGGAAGGGATAAGGCAGGCGCCACTGAATACCGGCACCTACGGTCTTGCTGTATTTGCCGAAAGAGGTAACCACGGCTTCGTGGCCTTCCTTGACGATGAACACACCGCTGCCCAGCCAGCCCAGGCCCACGATGCCCGCGACGACCGCCAGACTGGCGGCGGTGGCGCGCATATCGGGCGGCGTGCCGGGGTCACGCCGAGGACCAGAGCCGCCGCTCCCCCCGCCGCCAGGCATCAAATTGCCCAGTTTGCGCTTGAAGTCGCGCCACAACTCATCAAGGTCGGGCGGCCCGTCTTGTTGGGCCTTGAGGCCGGGGAGTCGGGCCAGTAGGCGGGCGGCAAAAGAAGGGGAAGCACGCATAGAGGGGCGTTTCAGGCGTTCAAATCGGGTGAAAGGGCTGGCGCTGTGAGGGCAAGTGGGGGTACAGCTTCGGGGATCAAGGCTTCTTCGAGCGCGGCCCGGGCCAGCAATTGACGCAGATCGGCCAATCCCTCGCCGGAGTGGGCGCTTAGGAACACCCGCGCCACGCGCGCGCCACTGGGGCGTTCCACCCAGTCTAGGCGGCTACGCGGCTGTTGTTCAGGCGGCAGGGCGTCAATCTTGTTGAACACCACCACCTGCGGTGTGTCACCCACACCGATTTCGTCGAGCACGCGCTCCACCTCTTCCCACTGCTCATGCAGCTTGGCGGCGCTGGCGTCGATGACGTGCAGCAGCAGCTGGGCGTCAGCGGCCTCTTGTAAGGTGGCCTTGAAGGCTTGGACCAGCTTGTGCGGCAGATCGCGGATGAAACCCACGGTGTCGCTCAGCGCGACTTGGGGCAAGCCATCGCCGAGATAGAGCGATCGCGTGGTGGTGTCGAGGGTGGCGAAAAGCTGATCGGCGGCGTAGGTGCCGGCCTTGGTCATTGCATTGAACAGCGTCGACTTACCGGCATTGGTGTAGCCCACCAAGCTGACACGCAAGGTGCTGGAGCGCGAACGCGCCTTACGCTGGGTGCTGCGCTGGCGCTCCACTTTGTGCAACTTGAGCTTGAGTTGCTTGATGCGCTGCTCGATCATGCGGCGGTCGAGTTCCATTTGCCGCTCGCCAGGGCCGCCACGGGTGCCAATGCCGCCTTGCTGGCGCTCCAAGTGGTTCCAGCGCCGCACCAAGCGGGTAGCGATGTACTGGAGTTGCGCCAACTCGACTTGCAACTTGCCTTCGTGGCTGCGCGCGCGTTGGGCAAAGATTTCGAGGATCAAGCCCGTGCGATCGGCCACCGACACGCCCAAATGGCGCTCTAAGTTGCGCTGTTGGACGGGCGAAAGCGTTTGATCGAACAGCACGCCGGCAGCGCGGTGGCCCTCTACCAAGGCCTTGATTTCATCAGCCTTGCCACTGCCCACGAAAAGCGCGGCGTCAGGTGCCTTGCGCCGCGCAATCACGCGCGCTACGGCCTCATCGCCCGCGGTCGAGGCCAACAGCGCCAACTCGTCGAGGCTGTCGTCGAAGTCGGCGTCACGGCCGAAATCAACCCCCACGAGCACCACGCGCGAGGCTTCCACCTGTGTCGTCAGGTCCACGTTCAACGCGGCTGGGCCGAGGCCCGCTTGCTGGCGTTCAAGCTTGCGGGATGTCGCTGGCGCTGAAGTTCACCGCGCGGCCCGGCACCACCGTGGAAATGGCGTG
>CAZAIR010000073.1:0-3765 GCA_964485225.1 uncultured Burkholderiaceae bacterium | reverse complement strand
GCGTGCTTGTAGACCATTTGCGTCACTGTGTTGCGCAGCAGGACGACGTACTGGTCAAAGGACTCGATCTGGCCTTGCAGCTTGATGCCGTTCACCAAGTAGATGGAGACCGGGACATGCTCCTTGCGGAGCAGGTTCAAGAATGGATCCTGCAAAAGTTGGCCTTTGTTGCTCACGATATGTTCCGTGTTCGTTGAATGAAATGAGGCACTTCACCTTAACACAGGGGGTGTTCAAGGCGTCAATCGTCTCGTTTGTCAAACGGGTTATCACTGGACCGCATTTCAATGCGTAACGGTGTACCCGAGAGTCCGTAGTGGTCGCGGATGCGCCCCTCCAGAAAGCGCTTGTAGCTGTCGCCAATGTGATCGAGCGAGTTGCCGTGGATGACCACGATGGGCGGATTCATCCCACCTTGGTGGGCATAGCGCATCTTGGGCCGGAAAGCACCGACGCGTTTGGGCGCCTGGTGCTCGGCTGCTTCGTGGATCAGACGGGTCAGCACCGGCGTCGTGAGCTTCTTGAAGGCCGAGCTGTAGGCCTCCCCCAGCGCCCTCCACAGCGGCCCCAGGCCTTGCCGCTTGATCGCCGAGATGTGCAAGATGGGTGCGAACTTGAGGAACGACAGCCTGGCCTCGATCGAGCGCTCCAGCAATTCTCGCTGGTAGCTGTCGACTGCATCCCACTTGTTCACAGCCAGCACAACCGCGCGGCCGCTCTCCAAGATGTAACCGGCGATGTGCGCATCCTGATCGCTCACGCCTTGGGTGGCATCCAGCAGCAGCAGCACCACGTTGGCATCAGCAATGGCTTGCAAGGTTTTGACAACCGAGAACTTCTCGATGGCCTCGAACACTTTGCCCTTGCGGCGCAGGCCCGCGGTGTCGATCAGCTCGAACTTCTGCCCGTTGCGCTCGAAGGGGACATGGATGGCATCGCGCGTGGTGCCGGGCATGTCGAACGCCACCAAGCGTTCCTCACCCAACCAAGCGTTGATCAGCGTGCTCTTGCCGACATTGGGGCGGCCAGCCACAGCCAAACGGATGGGTTTCTCGGCCTCGTCAACCGGCTCGGCGTCCTCTTCATCCGCGAAGAAGTCAGCCAAAGCCAACTCCAACAAGCTGCGGATGCCCTGGCCGTGCGCTGCAGAAACCGGGATTGGCTCGCCAATACCCAGCTCATAGAACTCGCCGAGTAGCGGCGAATCCGACATCCCTTCAGCCTTGTTGACCGCCAGCACCACCTTCTTGCCCGAGGTGCGGAGGTAGCGGGCGATGTCGTGGTCCTGGGCCGAGAGGCCACCACGGACGTCAACCACAAAAATCACAGCATCAGCCTCAGCGACGGCCTGCCGTGTTTGCTTGGCCATCTCCTTGATGATGCCGGTCTCAGCGGTGGGCTCGAAGCCGCCAGTGTCGACAGCAATGAACTCGCGCGCGCCCAAGCGCCCATCGCCGTAGTGGCGATCGCGCGTCAAGCCTGCATAGTCAGCCACGATGGCATCGCGGCTTTTGGTCAAGCGGTTGAATAGGGTGGATTTGCCGACGTTAGGCCGGCCCACCAGTGCGATGACCGGTTTCATCGGCGTGCCGCCTTATTCAGCGCGGAGCGCGTGAACGCCGCCGTCTTTACCCACCACCAAGATGGTGTTGCCGATTCGGACGGGCGGCGCTACCAGCGGCGAACTGCCGGCCTGCACACGCTGCAGCGTCTTGCCGGTGCTGCGATCCAAGAAATGCACGTAGCCTTGGTAGTCACCCACGACCGCGACCTTGCCCGACATCAAAGGCGCCGTCAGTTGGCGGAACTGCAGGTCTTCGAGCGTCCAGAGTGACTCACCGTTGGCAATGCGCCAGGCAGACACACGACCCACGCTGTCGACACCCACCACGGTTTCGGCATCACCACCCACACCCTGCACACCAGCGTTCTGGCGATTCCACACCAAGCTACCGCGTTCGGCATTGATGCAACCCACGGCCGCTTGGAAAGCACGCGCACAAATCAAATCACCCTGGCGCAACAGCGGGCCCACGACGTCAGCCAGACGCTCAACTTCGTTGGTGCCGCGGGGGTTGGCCACATTGGCCTCCCAGCGCAAAGTGCCGCGCAAGGGATCCACGCCCGCGAGGCGCGGACCCTGACCCACCACCAAGGTGTCCTTGTAGGCGATCAAGCCCCCCGCCTGCGCCAGCAACAAGGCATCGCCCGGACGGCGAAGCTCCCACAGCTTGCGGCCTTCGGCGGCATCAAACGCCGATACGGCGCGGTCAACACCCAACACGAAGACACGCTCGCCAGCCACCAAGGGCGCTGTGAGGACGGGCGCCGTCAAGGCTTTGCGCCACAGCACGCGGCCCGCCTCCATCACCACCACCTCTTGGTTGCGGGTCACCACAGCAGCAAAGCGGCCGTCGCTACCCACGCCAGCGCTGAGCTTGGCGTCGACTTGGGTGCGCCAGACTTCGCTGCCGTCGGTTGCGCGCAAGGCCACCACGGTGCCACTGGAGTCAGCGACGGTGAACCGGTCGCCGGTGGCGGCCACGGACAAGGGCAGTTCCACGTTATCGATGCGGGCCGACCACACCACGCGCGCTGGCATGCTGGCCTCGAATGGGCGCAGTTCACGCGGCTTCGCAGGGTTCTCGCTGAACAGTCCGCAGCCGGTCAGCGCAAGCGCCATCACAGGCAGGACAAGCAGGATGCGACGCATCACTTCACCTCCACAGCAACCAAGGTGCTGGTGTCCACGCCGAGGGCAGTGAGCTTGGCTTCGATCAGGTTGCGGTAGGGCTGCTGGGTGTCCATCGTCGTGAAAGCGGTCTTGTAGTGGCCAACGGCCTCATCGACTTTCCCTTGCAGTTGGGCCAAATCACCGCGACGGTCTGCCACCAACGCTGCATACGCAGGGCTCTTGACCAATGCCAGCGCCGCTTCGGCCTGGGGATAGCGCTTGGCTTCCAGCTCCACACCCGCCAGTCGCAACGCAGCCAGTTCTCGCAACTCTTCCGGTTGGCCCTTCTGGCTCGCCCAGGTCAGGGTTTGGGTGGCCTCACTCCATTGACCTGAACCGGCTTGGGCTTGCGCCACCAGCAAGGCTGCTTGGGCCGTGTAGGTGGCACGCGGGAATTCGGCCTGCATTTGGGCCCAAAGTCGGGCGGCTTTGGCGCTGTCCTTGGCTTCAATGGCCGCCTCAACGCCGTCGTACACCGTGCTGGCTTTGGCACCCTGCGTGCGCTGGTGCCACTGCCACAAGTTCCAGGCTGCGAAGGCACCCAGGGCCAGCACCAGCACGGCATTGATGAGGGTGCCCCACTTGGCCCAAAAAGCCTTCAGGTTGTCGAGTTGTTCTTGTTCTTGGAGGTCAAGGCTGGCCATGCGGCGCTCGCAATCAGTTCGAGAGGAAAGATAGGGCGGGTTTGCCCGGGATTATGCGGTGCCGGTCAGCTCGGCTGCCCATTGGGCCGGGTCGCTCAAAGGCCGGGCGCCCTGCTCGACGCCTTCACTGCGCAAGTCTTTGAGACCAACCTCGCCGCGGGCGCATTCGTCGCCGCCAAACACCAGGGCAAAGCGTGCGCCGCTGGCGTTGGCGCGTTTGAACTGAGCCTTCATGCCGCCACCACCGGCGTGCATGAGCACAGCCACACCCCGGGCGCGCAGCACTTCCAACACAGGCAGCACCTGGGGCAGCAAGTTCGCATCAGGCACCACGGCATAAGCGTGCGGTGCGGGCGATGGCGCTTCCTTGCCCAAGGCCTCCAGCAG
>CAZAIR010000072.1:0-11615 GCA_964485225.1 uncultured Burkholderiaceae bacterium | reverse complement strand
GGCCCCTGAGCCGGGCCGGCTTCCCCAAGCAGTTTTTGGTGCTGAGCGGCAACCATAGTCTGTTTCAACAAGCCGCCGAACGGACCGCCGCTTTGGGTGGGGTAGGCAACCCAGTGGCAGCGCCCCTGATCGTTGGCAACGAAGAGCACCGCTTCCTGGTGCTGGACCAGCTGCGCGAGCTGAAGCTGGATCCCACGGCCGTGATCCTCGAACCATGTGGCCGCAACACCGCGCCTGCCGTCACCCTGGCTGCGTTGCAAGCCCATCGCAATGGCCGCGACCCGGTGCTGGTGGTGACACCAGCCGACCAAACCGTCACCCACCCAACCGCCTTCACCGCTGCGGTGCAGCGCGCGGCGGCGCGGGCCGCTACCGGCACCATCGTGGTGCTGGGCATTGCGCCCACGGCCCCCGAGACGGGCTTTGGTTACATCAAGGCCCAGGGCGCGGCGGGCTCGCTGCAGGTGCAGCGCTTTGTGGAGAAACCTGACCTGGCCACGGCGCAGGCCTACTTGGCTGAGGGAGGCTACTTCTGGAACGCCGGCTTGTTCGTGCTCCGTGCCAGCGTGTGGCTCAAAGCGCTGGCCGCCTTCCGCCCCGACATCCTGGCGGCCACAGAAGCGGCTTTTGCATCAGCCAAGGTGGATGGCGCCTTCGTGCGCCCTGACGCCGCGGCCTTTGCCGCGGTGCCCGCCGAATCGGTCGACTACGCTGTGCTGGAAGCCTGCCCCGGCAGTGCCTTCAACTTGGCCATGGAGCCCTTGGACGCCGGCTGGAACGACCTCGGCGCCTGGGAAGCCGTTTGGCAGGTGGGCGACAAAGACGCCCAAGGCAACGTAACCCGCGGCGACGCGCTGCTGAGCGATTGCAGCAACACCCTGGTGCAAGCCGGCGGCCGCTTGGTGGCAGCAGTGGGCCTGAACGACGTGATGATCGTTGAGACCGCTGACGCCGTGCTGGTGGCCGACCGCGCCCGCAGCCAAGAGGTCAAGCACATCGTCAACCAACTGGCCAAAGAAGGCCGCGGCGAAGGCCAGCTGCACCGCAAGGTACACCGCCCCTGGGGCTGGTACGACAGCATCGACCAAGGCGAGCGCTTCCAGGTCAAGCGCATCCAGGTCAAGCCTGGCGCTCGCTTGAGCCTGCAAATGCACCACCACCGCGCCGAGCACTGGATCGTCGTCAGCGGCACCGCCGAGGTGACGGTGGGCGACAAGGTGTTGCTGCTGAGCGAAAACCAAAGCACTTACATCCCCTTGGGCACCGTGCACAGACTGGCCAACCCCGGCAAGCTGCCGCTCGAAATCATCGAGGTGCAGTCGGGCAGCTACCTGGGCGAGGACGACATCGTCCGCTTCGAAGACACCTACGGCAGGGCTTGATCCATGACCATCCTCGTCACCGGCGGCGCCGGCTTCATTGGCAGCAACTTCGTCCTCGATTGGCTTGCAAACCATGACGAGCCGGTTGTCACCCTCGACGCGCTGACCTACGCAGGCAACCGTGAGAACCTCGCCAGCTTGGAAGGCGACGCACGCCACACCTTTGTGCACGGCGACATCACCGACCGCGCGCTGCTTGACCAGCTGCTCGCCACCCACCGCCCGCGCGCGCTGGTGCACTTCGCGGCCGAAAGCCACGTGGACCGTTCCATCCATGGCCCTGGCGCCTTCATCAAGACCAACGTGGAAGGCACCTTCACGCTGCTGGAAGCCGCCCGCGCCCACTGGACGCCACTGCCCGAGGCCGACAAGGCCGCGTTCCGATTCCTGCACGTGAGCACCGACGAGGTGTACGGCTCCCTGAGCCCCGATGCACCGGCCTTCACCGAAACCCACCCTTTCGAGCCCAACAGCCCCTACAGCGCCAGCAAGGCTGCCAGCGACCACTTGGTACGCGCTTGGCACCACACCTACGGCCTGCCGGTGCTGACCACCAACTGCAGCAACAACTACGGACCGCTGCATTTCCCCGAAAAGCTGATCCCGCTGCTGATCGTCAACGCCCTGGCCGGCAAGCCACTGCCGGTGTACGGCGACGGCCAGCAGATCCGCGATTGGCTGTACGTGCGCGACCATTGCAGCGCCATCCGCCGCGTGCTGGAAGCCGGTCGCTTGGGCGAGACCTACAACGTGGGCGGCTGGAACGAACAGGCCAACATCGACATCGTGCACACCGTGTGCGCTTTGCTGGATGAGCTGCAGCCCAGCAGCGAGGGTCCGTACAAGCGCCTCATCACCTTCGTCAAGGACCGTCCAGGCCACGACCGCCGCTACGCGATCGACGCCCGCAAGATCGAGCGCGAGCTGGGCTGGAAGCCGGCCGAAACCTTTGCCACCGGCATCCGCAAGACCGTGCAGTGGTACCTCGACAACCCAGGATGGGTGCAGCGCGTGCAGTCGGGCGCCTACCGCGATTGGGTCTCGACCCAGTACCAAGCATGAAGCTGTTGATCCTTGGGGCCAATGGCCAGGTTGGCTGGGAGCTGCAGCGCGCGTTGGCCCCGTTGGGGGAACTCATCCCTTGGGGACATACCGACGGCGACTTGGCCCAGCCTGAAGCGCTGGCCGACAAGGTGCTGGCCGCCCGGCCGAGCGCCATCGTCAATGCGGCCGCCTACACCGCCGTGGACAAGGCCGAGAGGGACGCCGCTACCGCCCACACCGTGAATGCCGCAGCGCCTGCGGCCCTCGCGGGCGTGGCAAAGCAGTTGGGCATCCCCCTGCTGCACTACAGCACCGACTACGTGTTCGATGGCAGTGGCCAACACGCACGTTCTGAGGACGCCGCCACCGGCCCCTTGAGCGTGTACGGCCGCACCAAGCTTGCGGGCGAAGACGCGATCCGCGCCAGCGGCTGCAGCCACCTCATCCTGCGCACCAGTTGGGTGTACGCGGCCCGCGGTGGCAACTTCGCCAAGACCATGCTGCGATTGGCTGCGGAGCGGGAGCAGCTGCGCGTGGTCGCCGACCAAATCGGCGCACCCACCGGCGCCGAGCTGTTGGCCGACGCCGCCGCCCACGCCCTGCGAGCTTTGCAGTTGCAGCCCGCATTGAGTGGCACCTACCACCTGTGCGCCGCCGGTGAGACCAATTGGGCTGACTACGCACGCTTCGTCATCGACACCGCACGCGCCCAGGGTCGCACGCTGCGCTGCCAGCAGGTTGAAGGCATCGCCAGCAGCGAGTACCCGACCCCCGCACAACGCCCCCTCAATTCACGGCTCGATTGCCGTCGCTTTGAAGCCGCTTTTGGCCTGCAATTGCCGCACTGGCAGGCCGGCGTGCGACGCATGTTGAACGAACTCGTTTGAAGGACAAAGCCATGACCCAGCGCTCCGAACGCAAAGGCATCATCCTGGCCGGCGGTTCCGGCACCCGCCTTCACCCGGCCACGCTCGCCGTCAGCAAGCAGCTGCTGCCGGTTTACGACAAGCCCATGGTCTATTACCCGCTCAGCACCTTGATGCTGGGCGGCATGCGCAACGTGCTGCTCATCAGCACGCCACAAGACACCCCGCGCTTCAGCCAGCTGCTGGGCGACGGCAGCCAATGGGGCATGCACATCCAGTACGCCGTGCAGCCCAGCCCCGACGGCCTGGCACAGGCCTTCCACATCGGCCGCGACTTCGTCGGCAACGCCCCGAGTAGCCTGGTGTTGGGCGACAACATCTTCTACGGCCACGACCTGCCCGTGCTGCTGCGCGAAGCCGATCAGCGCCAGCACGGCGCCAGCGTGTTCGCTTACCACGTGACCGATCCCGAGCGCTACGGCGTGGTGGCCTTTGATGGCGCCAAGCGCGCGGTTTCGATCGAAGAAAAGCCCAAGGCGCCGAAGAGCAACTACGCGGTGACCGGCCTGTACTTCTACGACACCCAGGTGTGCGACTTGGCGCGCGACCTCAAACCCAGCCCACGTGGCGAGCTAGAGATCACCGACCTCAACGCCCTCTACCTGAACAAAGGCGAGTTGAACGTGTCGATGATGGGCCGCGGCTACGCTTGGTTGGACACCGGCACCCACGACAGCCTGCTCGAAGCCGGCCAGTTCATCGCCACGCTGGAAAAGCGACAAGGCCTGAAGGTGTCCTGCCCCGAAGAGATCGCCTACGCCCAAGGCTGGATCGATGCCGAGCAGTTGCTCAAGCTGGCCGCCCCTTTGGCCAAGACCCAGTACGGCCAATACCTGCAACGCTTGGTGAAGCCATGAAAGTCATCCCGACCGCACTCGAGGGCGTGCTGATCTTGGAGCCGAAGGTGTTCGGCGACGCGCGTGGCTTCTTCACCGAGAGCTGGAACGAAGGCCGCTTCAATGAAGCCGTGGGCGGCGCCGTGCGCTTCGTGCAAGACAACCACAGCCGCTCGACCAAGGGGGTGCTTCGCGGCCTGCACTTCCAGCGCGCGCCGCATGCCCAAGGCAAGCTGGTGCGCTGCGTGTCAGGCGCGGTCTTCGATGTGGCGGTCGACCTGCGTGCCGGCAGCCCCACTTACGGGCAGTGGGCCGGCGTGGAGTTGACGGCCGACAACCACCGCCAGTTTTGGGTACCGCCGGGATTCGCACACGGCTTCCTGACCCTGACGGACACCGCCGACTTCCTCTACAAAACTACGGACTTCTACGCCCCGGCCGCCGAAGGTGCGGTGCGCTGGAACGACCCCGATGTGGCCATCACCTGGCCCGACATCGGCGGCACGCCCCAACTGGCCGCCAAGGACGCCGAGGCGCCTTGGCTCAAGGACGTGGCGCCCTTCGTGCTCTGACCCAGCCCCCTCACCAGACCGTGATGCGGGGCGAGGCCACCATGGGATCGCCTGCCTGGCAACCAAATGCCCGCTGGAAGGCTTCCATGTGGGCCATGGGCGTGAGAACGCGGTAGCGCGGCGGCGAGTGGCTGCCGGTGCGCAACTGTTGCACCAGCGCCTCCAGGCGGTACTTGCTGCGCCAAATCACAGCCTGATTGGTGAAGAACGCTTGAGCCGGCGTGAGGCCATCGGCACGCGGCGCGGCCGCTTGGCGCTGCAGGGCACGCTGCAAACCGGCGTAGGCGATGTGCATGCCGCCCAGGTCGGAGATGTTTTCGCCCAAGGTCAGCAAGCCGTTGATGCGTTCTCCCGGCGCGGCTTCAATGGCGCCATACAACTGCGCCACCTGCTGAGCCCTGGCGCGGTAGGCGTTGGCATCGTCCGGCGTCCACCAGTCGCTCAAGTTGCCCACCGCGTCGTACTGGCGGCCACGGTCGTCAAAGTGGTGGGTGATTTCATGGCCGATGACCATGCCAATACCGCCGAAGTTGGTAGCGTCGTCGGCTGCAGCGTCAAAAAACGGCGGTTGCAGGATGCCAGCGGGGAACACGATCTCGTTAAGCCCGCCTGCGAAGGCGTTGACGATGTGCGGGCTGGTGAACCAACGGCTGCGGTCGACCGGGCGTCCCAAGTCTTGCATGCGTTGCGCGGTGAACCACTGTGCGCCGCGCAGCAGGTTGCCGGCGTAATCGTCAGGTGCTGTGCGCAGTCCGGTGTAGTCGGGCCATTGGGCGGGTGCCCCCACCTTCAAGGCCATCGCGTCGAGCTTGACCAAGGCCAGGCGCTTGGTGGCTTCGCCCATCCACGGCAAGTCGCGAATGCGCTGGCGCATGGCCTCCTTGATGTCACTCACCAAGGCGGCTGAACGGCGCGCCGCCTCCGCCGGAAACGCAGCCTGCACGAACACCTCGCCCAAGGTCTGAGCCAAGGGCGCGCCCCCGGTGGCGCCACCAATGGCCATCACCACACGCTCGCTGCGCGGCTCTTGGGCTTGCAGTCCACGCTGGGCCTTGCCGTAGTAGGCGAAATGCGCCTGGTTCACCGCGCTGGGCAGGCTGGGCGCATAGGCGTCCAGCAGGCGAATGCGCAGGTAGTCGCGCCATACCGCCAAATCGGTCGAGGCTGCTTCGGCCGCCACCGCTTTGGCGAAAGCCGGCTGGCCCACGATGAAGCGCGCCGGCGCTCGAGCGGGCAACTGCAGCGCTTGCATCAAAACCGCCCAGTCAAGCCCCGGTGCCTCGGCCTGCAAGGCGGCCAGCACGCGGGGGTTGTAGCTGGCGCGTGGGTTGCGCAACTCGGTGCGAGGCATGGTGGCGGCAGCCAGTCGAGCCTCCAACGCGGCCAGTGCATCCAGCCGCGCAGCGCTGGGAGCCGCGCCATCCACGGCTAGCAGCAAGGCAGCGCGGTAGCTACGGGCCGCCTCGCGCAAGCGGTCTGCGGTGGGCTCGTCGCGGGTGTAGTCGTCGCGGTCCGGCAAGATCAGACCGCTTTGGCTGATGCGCAAACTATGGCGACGGGTGTCGGTGGGGTCTGGCGCCACGCCGATCGCCAGCGGCGCAGCGACTTGGGCCAGTGCCAGTTGGGCCATCAGCGTCGGCAACTGCTCGCGCCGCTGCAGCGCTGCAATGTCATCCAACAGCGGGCGGAGCGCAGACAGGCCCTGCCGCTCCACCGTAGCCTCGTCCATGCCACTGGCCCACAGGTGAGCGGCATGCCGCAGCCCGGGGGTGCGCGCACTCTGGGGGTCTAGGCGCTGTAGGGCGCTGGCAAGTAACTGCTCGTTACGCACCCGCAGCTCATCAAAGCTGCCAATGCGAGAACGGCTGGCCGGAATCTCTGTCTGCGCCGCCCAGCGGCCGTTGACGTGGGCTTCGAAATCGACGCATGCGGCCGGCACACTGTTGCTGGCATGCGTCAACATGGGACACAACAGCGCCCAGAGGGCAGCCCTGCGCAGTACGGGGCCGAAGGCATGGCGTTGGCTTGATGTCATGGACAAATGAAGGGCTTGAGTTCGACGAGACGCGAAGCCTAGGTGAACGCTCGGGGCAACCCCAATCGGGCCTGCCCGAACAGGGTTGCGACCGATGGGGAAAGTCCCTGACGCATTTGAAGCAAACGGTTACTGGGCATGTACCTTGCAGTAACGAGACTGCCAGCCGCGACAGTGATGGGCATCCCAACGCTGGCGCAGACCGGAGTGACGCGCTCCGGGTGAACTGAGCAGGACGGCTGACCAGCCGCGCGTGTCAAAGCAGAGGCCGGACAACCCGGCGAGCAGTACCGACGAGCCACCAACCGGTGGCTCCTATTCATCGTTAAACCTGGAGCTTCTCTGATGTCGATCTCGAAAAAGACCCCCTTGCGCGCCGCGCTGAGCCTGATGGTGGCGGCTGCGTGCACCACCGTCGCGCATGCCGGTGTGTCGGCGCAAGATGCGGGCACTGCTGTGGTGCGTGGCACCCACACGGACCGCATGATCATCAAGTACCGCGACGGCAGCACCCTGGTGCAAGGTGCCAGCGCGAGCGCCGGCAACATGGCGGCGCAGCGCTCCGAAGCCCTGCGCGCCCGTCTAGCGGGTGACATGGGCGTGTCCATGAGCCAGTTGCGCGTGAATGGCCTGGGCGCCCGCGTGATGCGCCTGAACCGCGCCATGCCGGTGGCCGACCTGAAGCAGCTGGCGACACGCCTGATGGCCGAAGACAGCAGCATCGAGTACGCCGAGCCCGATCGGAAGATGTACGCAATGCTCACCCCCAACGATCCCAGCTTCGGCAACCTGTGGGGCTTGGGCAGTGGCAACGGCGGCATCCGCGCCACCACCGCTTGGGACACCACCAACGGCGCCGGCGTGGTCGTCGCCGTGCTGGATACCGGTATCCGCCCCCACCCTGACCTGGCCGCCAACATCGTGCCCGGCTACGACATGATTGCCGACACCTTCGTGTCGAACGACGGCACCGCCCGTGACAACGACCCCTCAGACCCAGGCGACTGGAGCACCGCCAACCAATGCGGACAAGGCGAGCCCGCCTCCAACTCCAGCTGGCACGGTACCCACGTGGCCGGCACCATCGCCGCCGTGGGCAACAACAGCACCGGCGTGGTGGGCGTGG
This sequence comes from uncultured Burkholderiaceae bacterium, assembly GCA_964485225.1. Lineage (GTDB taxonomy): Bacteria > Pseudomonadota > Gammaproteobacteria > Burkholderiales > Burkholderiaceae_C > Inhella. The sequence continues at coordinate 3,694 of CAZAIR010000072.1, read as the reverse complement.
CCTATGGCGCCAAGGTTCAAGCCGTGCGCGTGCTGGGCCGCTGCGGTGGTTACACCTCGGACATCGCCGACGGCATGATCTGGGCCGCTGGCGGCACCGTGGCCGGTCTGCCGGTCAACGCCACCCCGGCCAAGGTGTTGAACCTGAGCTTGGGCGGTAGCGGCGCTTGTGACACCACGACGCAAAACGCCATCAACACCGCCCGTGCCCGCGGCGCCACGGTGGTGATCGCCGCAGGCAACAGCAACGTCAACGTCAGCAACGCAAGCCCTGCCAACTGCGCAGGGGTGGTGGCAGTTGCCTCGGTTGGCCCCACTGGCGGCAAGTCCTCCTTCTCCAACTTCGGCACCCTGGTGGACATCGCAGCGCCCGGCGGAGAAATGAGCACGGGTACCACCAACGGCATCTTGTCGACGCTGAACGCTGGCACCACCACGCCAGGCGCTGACAACTACGCCTACTACCAGGGCACCTCGATGGCCACGCCCCACGTGGCAGGCGTCGCCGCCCTGATGTATGCGGTCAAGCCTACCGCCACGCCAGACCAAATCGAAGCCGCGCTGAAGTCCAGCGCACGTGCCTTCCCAGCCACCTGCAACGGCTGCGGCACCGGCATCGTGAACGCCACCGCGGCGATTGCGGCCATCAGCGGCACCACCCCGCCCCCGCCGCCCCCACCGTCGGGCCTGAACGAAACGGAGTCCAACAACACCACCGCCACCGCCAACCGCATCACGGCGCCCGGCACGGTGAATGGCTCGCTGTCGACCACCACCGACACCGACTACTTCCGTATCGACCTGCCCGCAGGCCGCACCCTGACGGCCACCCTCAACGGCGGCACCAAGGACTACGACCTGTACATCTACAACAGCGCCGGCACGCAACTCACCTCCAGCACCCTGGGTGCCGGCCAAGTGGACCGCGCCACCAGCGCCAATACCGGAACCACCAGCACCGTGCGCTTCGTGCGGGTGCGCTACTACAGCGGTGGTGCTGGCACGTACACCCTCGGCCTGAGCTGGTAAGCACTGCGCTTTGCCAGTCCGAAAGCCCGGCAGCTGCCGGGCTTTTTTCATGGGGCCGACCTAAACTCTCGGGCACAGAACTGGACGACGACATGGCCGGCCTGCGCCCCGATACCCCCCACCCCACCGCCATCACCTTGCACCAGCACAGCCGCCGGCTGGAGCTGAGCTTCAGCGATGGCGCGCACTTCGAGATCCCATTCGAGCTGATGCGGGTCTACAGCCCGTCCGCCGAAGTGCAGGGCCACAGTCCCGAGCAGGCAGTGCTGCAGGTGGGGAAACGTGAGGTCGGTATCACTGCCATCGAGCCGGTCGGACACTACGCGCTCCGCCCCAGCTTCAGCGACGGTCATGAAAGCGGCCTGTTCACCTGGGATTACCTCTACCACCTGGGGCGCGACGAAGCCTCCCTGTGGGCCACATACGAAGCCAAGCTGGCCGCAGCCGGCGCCTCCCGAGATCCCCAACCATGAGCCAAACCCACTTCGGCTTCGATACCGTTGACGAGCAAGTCAAGGCACAAAAGGTGCGTGGCGTTTTCAACTCTGTCGCCAGCCGCTATGACGTGATGAACGACCTCATGTCGGGCGGCCTGCACCGTGCCTGGAAGGCCTACACCGTGGCAGTGGCCAACCTGCAAGGCGGTGAGCGGGTGCTCGACATCGCCGCCGGCACGGGCGATCTGACCCTGGCTTTCAGCAAGAAGGTCGGCCCCACCGGCTTGGTGCTGCACACCGACATCAACGAAGCCATGTTGCGCGTTGGCCGCGACCGGCTGATCGACAAAGGGGTCATCACGCCCAGCCTGATCACCGACGCCGAGGCCCTGCCCTTCAAGAGTGAGCAGTTTGACCTCGTCAGTGTGGCTTTCGGCCTGCGCAACATGACCCATAAAGACCGCGCATTGACCGAGATGGCCCGCGTGCTGCGGCCTGGTGGCCGGCTCCTGGTGCTGGAGTTTTCGCAGATTGCGCCGCCACTGCGCAAAGCCTATGACTGGTATTCGTTCAAAGTGCTGCCGCGCATCGGCGAGTGGGTCGCCAAAGACGCCGACAGCTACCGCTACCTGGCCGAGTCGATCCGCATGCATCCCGACCAGGCCACCCTCAAGGCCATGATGAAGACGGCTGGCTTTGGCCATGTGGACGTCCACAACATGGCCGCCGGCGCTGTAGCGCTGCATGTCGGCATCAAGTGCTGACACACCCGTCTATCTGTCCCTGGCTGCTGGCGACCCTGCTGCTGGTCAGCGGCTGCACGCCCAGCAGCGACTCCAATACCGTAGCGGCCAAAGTCAACAAGGAGACGGTGACGCTGCTGCAAGTGAATGAGGCCCTGACGCGCCACCCCAATCTGCGCCCGGAGGAGCGTGAGGCGGTAGCGCGCCGCGTGCTCGACGCCTTGATCGACCAAGAGCTGGCCCTGCAGCAGGCCGAAGCGCTGAAGCTCGACCGACAGCCACAGGTGGCAGAGCAATTGGCTGCAGCGCGCCGCGACATCATGGTGCGCGCGTACGCACTCCAAGCCGGAGAGTCCGCGCCGCAGCCGACCACCAAGGAGATACAGGCCTATTTCGAAGCGCACCCGGCGCTGTTCAGCCAGCGGCGCATCTACAGCCTGCAGGAACTGAGCATTGAGGCCCTTCCCGACCAAGCGGCATCTCTGCAGGCCCAGTTGGCTGCAAAGCCCGACTTGGACGATTTCGTGCAGCAACTGCGCGCCAAAGACATTCGCTTCACGGCCACGGTTGCCGTGCGCGCCGCAGAACAACTGCCGCCGGAGCACTTCGCAGCCGTGGCGCCTTTGCAGGACGGTCAGGCCATCAGCTTGCGCACCAACAGCGGATTGCAGGTGCTGCACGTGCAAGCGACACGCGCTGCCCCGTTGACCCTGGACGAAGCCAAAGCCTCAATCGAAAGGTACTTGAGCAACCAGAGCAAGGCAGCGTACGTGCAGGCAGCCCTGAAGGCCCTGCGTGAAGAGTCCAGGATTGAGTACCGCGGCGTGTTTGCTCAGCCGCCCGCCAAGGCCGCCTCGACCGCCGCCAGCACCCCCTGAACACAAGGGCCGTGCAGCCGCGCTGTCACAGGCAGCGCCGATACTTCGGCACATGAAAGTCACCACCATTGGCACGGGCTATGTTGGCCTTGTGACCGGCGCCTGCCTCGCCGAAATGGGCAACCAAGTGGTTTGCCTGGATGTCAACCCGGACAAGATCCGCGTCCTGAACGAGGGGGGCATCCCCATCTACGAACCCGGGCTGCACGACATCGTGCAGCGCAACGTGGCGGCCGGCCGGCTGTCGTTCACCACGGATGTCGATGCCGCCGTGGCACACGGCACCTTGCTGTTCATCGGCGTGGGCACGCCACCTGGGGAGGACGGCAGCGCCGACCTGCAATACGTGTTGGCAGCTGCACGCTCCATCGGCCAACGCATGACCGACTACAAAGTGGTGGTCGACAAGAGCACTGTGCCGGTGGGCACCGCCGACCGCGTACGCGAAGCCATCCAAGAAGAGCTGAACCGGCGCGGCGTGACCGTGCCCTACGCCGTCGTGTCCAACCCCGAGTTCCTGAAGGAAGGCGCGGCGGTGGAGGACTTCATGCGGCCCGACCGCATCATCGTGGGTGCCGACGACGAGCAAGCCTTGTTGCTGATGCGGG
>CAZAIR010000071.1:0-11658 GCA_964485225.1 uncultured Burkholderiaceae bacterium | reverse complement strand
CGCAGCTTCCAGGAAAGCTTCCAGAAGGCCCTGCGCGGCCTGGAGACGGGCATCGATGGGCTGACCCCCAAGAGCACCGACCGGGAGGAAATCATCGAGCAGATCGGCGAGGCGCGCCCCGACCGCATCCTTTACTTGGCCGATGCATTTCGGGTCGGTATCCCGTTTGACGACATCCAACGCGAGACCGCCATCGACCCCTGGTTCCTGCGCGAGATCGCCGAGATCGTGGAGGCTGAGGGCCGTCTGAGCGGCCGCACCTTGGTCAGCATGGATGCCGCTGAGCTGCGTGCCTACAAGCAGATGGGCTTCAGCGACAAGCGCTTGGCCGCGCTGCTGGGCACCAACCAGCACGCCGTGCGCGCCCAGCGCCATGCTTTGAACATCCGCCCGGTTTACAAGCGCGTGGACACCTGTGCTGCCGAGTTCGCGACCGAGACGGCTTACCTGTACTCCACCTACGACGAAGAGTGCGAGGCCGAGCCCACCAGCAAGAAAAAGATCATGGTGCTGGGCGGCGGGCCCAACCGCATCGGCCAGGGCATCGAGTTCGACTATTGCTGCGTGCACGCCGCCATGGCCATGCGCGAAGACGGGTACGAGACCATCATGGTCAATTGCAACCCGGAAACCGTCTCCACCGACTACGACACCAGCGACCGCCTGTACTTCGAGCCCGTCACTTTGGAAGACGTGCTGGAGATCGTGGCCAAAGAGAAGCCGGTCGGCGTGATCGTGCAGTACGGCGGCCAGACGCCGTTGAAGCTGGCGCTGGACCTGGAGCGTGCTGGCGTGCCCATCATCGGCACCACGCCGGACAGCATCGACATCGCCGAAGACCGCGAGCGCTTCCAGCAACTGCTGCACGCGCTGGGTCTGAAGCAGCCGCCCAACCGCACCGCGCGCACCGAAGACGCTGCCATCGCGCTGGCCAATGAGATTGGCTACCCGCTGGTGGTGCGCCCTAGCTACGTGCTGGGCGGCCGCGCGATGGAAATCGTGCACGGCGATAAGGACCTGGAGCGCTACATGCGCGAGGCGGTGCGCGTCAGTGACAAGTCACCCGTGCTGCTCGACCGCTTCCTGGAAGACGCGGTGGAGGTCGACGTCGATTGCATCAGTGACGGCGAAGACGTGCTGATCGGCGGGATCATGGAGCACATCGAAGCCGCTGGCATCCACAGCGGCGACTCGGCTTGCTCTCTGCCGCCCTACACCCTGAGCGAAGCATTGAAGGACGAGTTGCGTCGTCAAACTGCAGCCATGGCCAAAGCGCTGAAGGTGGTCGGTTTGATGAACGTGCAGTTCGCGGTACAAGGCGACGTGACGGGTGGGCTCGATGCCTGCACGGTCTACGTGCTGGAGGTGAACCCCCGCGCTTCGCGCACGGTGCCGTTTGTGTCCAAGGCCACGGGTCAGCAGCTGGCCAAGATCGCCGCGCGCTGCATGGCTGGCGTCAAGCTCAAGGATCAAAAGGGCTTGGGCGGTATGGCGCCGCGCGAGGTGACGCCGCCTTACTTCAGCGTCAAGGAAGCTGTCTTCCCGTTCAACAAGTTCCCTGGCGTCGATCCGATCTTGAGCCCTGAGATGCGCTCCACCGGCGAGGTGATGGGTGCGGCCAAGACCTTTGGCGAGGCGATGTTGAAGAGCCAGATCGGTGCCGGCTCGCGCTTGCCGCGCCAAGGCAACGTGCTGATCACCGTGAAGAACGGCGACAAGGCCCGCGCCGTGGCCTTGGCCCGCGAACTGCACGCGCTGGGCTTCGGCGTGTTCGCCACGCGCGGCACGGCCGCAGCCATCCAGGCGGTGGGCGTACCGGCACGCGCCATCAACAAGATCAAGGAAGGGCGACCCAACATCGTCGACTCGATCAAGGGTGGTGACATCCAGCTCGTGTTCACCACGGTGGATGAAACCCGCACCGCCATTGCCGACAGTCGCTACATCCGCCAAGCGGCTTTGGCGGCACGCGTCACCTACTACACCACCATGGCGGGTTGCGAGGCGGCGGTGGAGGGCATGAAACACCAAGACGGACTTCTGGTGCGGTCTTTGCAAGAGTTGCACGCCGAGCTCACCTAAAATCAGGCGCGTTTTCATCGCCGCCGCCCGGCTTGCCCGTGCGGCGGCTTGCTTTTTTGATTGCGACACCATGAACAAGATCCCTCTGACCAAACGCGGCGCTGAAAAGTTGCGCGAAGAGCTGCAACGCCTCAAGCACGTCGAGCGCCCGGCCGTGATCCAGGCCATTGCCGAAGCCCGGGCGCAGGGCGACTTGAGCGAGAACGCCGAGTACGACGCAGCCAAGGACAAGCAGGGCTTCATCGAAGGGCGTATCCAAGAAATCGACAGCATGCTGTCGGCCGCGCAAGTGATTGACCCTTCAGCCTTGGACGCAGGCGGTCGCGTTGTGTTTGGTGCCACGGTTGATCTGTCGGACGAAACCGATGGCAAGGAGGTCACCTACCAAATCGTCGGCGATGACGAAGCCGATCTGAAGCTCGGCCTTATCTCGATCAGTTCACCGATCGCGCGCGCCCTCATTGGCAAAGAGGCTGGTGACGTGGCTGAGGTGCGCGCCCCGGGTGGTGTGCGTGCCTACGAAATCATCGAGGTGCGCTACGTCTAAGTGGCGTGCCCTGCTGGCCGCGCTGTGGGCGGGCCAGATGCTCTGCGTCGCTTTTCTGGCTGCGCCGAATGCGTTCGCCACCTTGGCGCGGCCAGAGGCCGGGGCTTATGTGGCGGGCTTGTTCCAGATCGACGCCCGCGTGAGCATGGCGCTCAGCATCGTGGTGATGCTCATGGAGCAGCGCTTGCAGACCGATGCCCACGAGGGCCGGGTGCGCTTCAACGCTTTCCTGCTGCTGCCCCTGTTCGCGCTGTTTTGCACCGTGGTCGGCTACGAAGTGCTCCAGCCGCTCATGAGCCAAGCTCGCAGCGGGCAGGGCGTGGCCAGCTTTGCCGTGTTGCATGGCGCATCGATGGCGCTCTTTGCCGCCAAGGGCTTGGCGGTGCTGGCCTTGGCTTGGAGGGCTATTTCCGTTTTGGGCTCGACTGGCGCGGCTTCGCGCGCTTGACCAGGCCGCCTGCGGTCACACGCTCGTTACCCATCACGCGGACCTTGGTCACCGTGGGGCGTTGGTGACCGCTTTTGGAGGCCTTTACCAGTTTCACCACACGCGGCGGCGCCTTGGCATCGTCGCGCTCGGCTTTCACCTTTTCGGGCATCGGGCGCCAAATGATGAAGAGCTTGCCGATGTGCTGGACTGGCGCTGCGTCCAATTCATGACAAAGCTGCACAAAGGCGGCTTCACGAGCCGCCCGGTCGTCCATGGCTGCGCGCACCTTAATCAGGCCGTGGGCGTTCAGGGCCGCGTGGGTCTCTTTGGTTACCGCCGGGGTGAGGCCATCGCCGCCAATCATCACCACGGGCACCAAGTGGTGGGCCTGGGCGCGCAAATCGCGCCGCTGGGCGCTGTTCAGTATCAAAGCAGTCATAACCGGATTATCGTGGCCCTATGAAGCTCGACACCAAAAGCAAGAAGGTCAACAAGGCTTGGCTGAATGACCATATTCACGACCCGTACGTGCGGCTGGCGCAGCGTGAGGGCTATCGCTCCCGGGCTGCCTACAAGCTGAAGGAGATCGATGAGACCCTGCGCTTGATCAAGCCTGGGCAAGTGGTGGTCGATTTGGGAGCCGCCCCAGGGGCTTGGAGCCAGTACCTGCGTCGGGTTTTTGCGCCCAAGGTGGCGGGTGTAGGGGGGGCGGCTGTCGGAGAGTTGGACGGTCGCATCTTGGCTCTGGACCTGCTGCCGATGGAGCCAATCGAAGGCGTGCATTTCATCTTGGGCGATTTCCGCGAAGAGGCCGTGGCGCAAGAATTGGCGGTGGCTTTGGCGGGTGCCCAGGTTGATGTGGTCGTCTCCGACATGGCCCCCAACCTGTCGGGCATCGAGTCGGTCGATGCTGCACGCATCAGCCATCTGGTTGAATTGGCGGTCGAGTTTTGCCACCAACACCTGCAGCCCGACGGCGCTTTGGTGTGCAAAGTGTTCCACGGTAGCGGCTACAGCCAGTTGGTGGATGCCTTCAAGACCCATTTTCATGTGGTGAAGCCGATCAAGCCTAAAGCCAGCCGCGATCGCTCAGCGGAGACCTTTCTGGTCGGGCGGCGATTGCGCAAAGGCGCGGGGTCGGGGGCTTGAACTCCCTAGAATCAGCCACATCTGCGCGGGCACATCCCTGGTCAGCGCCTGGAAGGACAGTCAGTGAATAACCCTTGGTTTTCGAAGGTCGCAGTGTGGGCAGTCATCTTGCTCGTGCTGTTCACGGTCTTCAATCAGTTCAACAAGACAGCGGCCCGTGGCGACACGATTGGCTATTCCGAGTTCCTGGCTGAAGTGAATGCAGGTCGCGTCACGAGCGTGCAGATTCAAGAGGGTCCCGGCAACATCGAGATCACCGCCAAGCGGACCGATGGCGGCACTGTTCGCACCATCGGTTCGATGCTCGACCGTGGCTTGACAGGGGACTTGATCCGCAACAACGTGAAGTTCGAAGTCAAAGCGCGCGAAGAGCAGTCGCTGTTGATGACGATCCTGATCAGCTGGGGCCCGATGCTGTTGTTGATCGGCATCTGGATCTACTACATGCGTCAGATGCAAGGCGGCGGCAAAGGCGGTGCCTTCAGCTTCGGCAAGAGCAAGGCGCGGATGCTGGACGAGAACAACAACACCACCACTTTCGCTGATGTGGCGGGTTGCGATGAGGCCAAAGAAGAAGTCAAGGAATTGGTTGACTTCCTGAAGGACCCGCAGAAATTCCAGAAGCTGGGCGGTCGTATCCCGCGCGGCGTGTTGCTGGTCGGCCCCCCTGGAACCGGTAAAACCTTGCTGGCGAAGGCCATTGCGGGCGAAGCCAAAGTGCCGTTCTTCACTATCTCAGGCTCTGACTTTGTTGAGATGTTCGTCGGCGTGGGCGCGGCTCGCGTCCGTGACATGTTTGAGCAGGCCAAGAAGAACGCCCCTTGCATCATTTTTATCGATGAGATCGACGCCGTGGGGCGACATCGTGGTGCTGGCCTGGGTGGTGGCAATGACGAGCGCGAACAAACCTTGAACCAGATGCTGGTCGAGATGGATGGCTTCGAGACCAATCTGGGTGTGATCGTGATGGCGGCCACCAACCGCCCTGACATCTTGGACCCCGCGCTCCTGCGGCCAGGGCGTTTTGACCGTCAGGTCTATGTGACGCTGCCGGACATTCGCGGTCGTGAGCAGATCCTGAATGTGCACATGCGCAAAGTGCCGTTGGGTGGTGATATCAAGGCCGAGATCATTGCGCGCGGTACGCCCGGTTTCTCGGGTGCTGATTTGGCCAACTTGGTGAACGAGGCGGCTTTGTTCGCAGCCCGCCGCGGCGGCCGCACCGTAGAGATGATCGATTTCGAGCGTGCCAAGGACAAGATCCTGATGGGCGCCGAGCGTCGCTCGATGGTGATGGACGAAGAAGAGCGTAAGAACACGGCGTATCACGAGTCCGGTCACGCGCTGATTGGCAAACTGCTGCCCAAGCTCGACCCGGTGCACAAGGTCACCATCATCCCGCGCGGCCGCGCGCTGGGTGTGACGGTCTCGCTGCCCGAAAAGGACCGCTACAGCACCGACAAGGTCCGCATGCTCAGCACCTTGTCCATGCTTTTCGGTGGCCGCATCGCCGAAGAGGTGTTCATGGGCCAGATGACGACCGGCGCCAGCAATGACTTCGAGCGTGCCACCGCCATCGCCCGCGATATGGTGATGCGCTACGGCATGACCGACAGCTTGGGCCCCATGGTGTATGCGGAAAACGAAGGTGAAGTTTTCCTCGGCCGCTCGGTGACGCAGACCAAGAGCATTTCTGAAGAGACGATGCGCAAAGTGGATGCCGAAGTGCGCCGCATCATTGATGAGCAGTACGCTGTGGCGCGAAAGCTCATCGAGGAGAACAGCGACAAGATGCATGCCATGGCCAAGGCATTGCTTGAGTGGGAAACGATCGATGGCGATCAGGTTGAGGACATCATGCAAGGCCGTCCACCGCGCCCACCGCGTGAAGTGCCTTCGGCCAAGGGGCCAGACAGCGGCAGCGACGGCGGTGCCGCTCCGGTGGTGGAAAGCGCCACGGCGCCCGTTTGACAGCATCCCGCACCGCACCGTTTGAAAGGGCCCCTCGGGGCCCTTTCGCTTGGGGCGTGCGCTTTGGGGCAAGCAGCTTGAGGATCGGTCATGCAGTGGATCACGCAGCGTTTTGTCATCGACCTTGGCCAACCTCGTGTGATGGGCATCGTCAACCTCACCCCCGATTCGTTCTCCGACGGAGGGCGTCTAGCCGATGCCCGCGCGGGCTGGCGGCATTGCGAGCAGCTGTTGAAGGACGGCGCCGACATCCTGGACCTGGGGGCTGAGAGCAGCCGTCCGGGCGCGCCGCGGGTGGCTGCTGAAGATGAGTGGGCGCGATTGAGCCCTGTCTTGCGGGCGGCGCTGTCAATGGGGGTGCCGGTCTCGGTCGATACCTACAAGGCCGAGGTGATGGTGCGTGCTTTGGCGGCGGGCGCTGATGCCATCAATGACATTCAAGCGCTGCGTGTGCCCGGCGCTATCGAGGCGCTCACTGCTCATCCGCGCGCCGGGGCTTGTTTGATGCACATGCGCGGTGACCCGGCCACGATGCAGCAACTCACCGCCTATCCCGACGTGGTGAGGGACGTTTGCGATTTTTTGGCCGCCCGTGTGGCAGCGCTGGCGGTGGCAGGGGTGCAGGCTGAGCGCTTGGTGCTGGACCCAGGCTTTGGCTTCGCCAAGACACCGGCGCAGAACCTGGCTTTGGCGGCGCAATTGAAGGCGCTGTGCGCACTTGGACTCCCCGTGCTGGCTGGGTGGTCGCGCAAGTCCACCTTGGGTTGGATCACTGGCCGACCGGCCTCGCAGCGGCTAGGGGCCAGTGTCGCGGCAGCGGTTCATGCAGTGGCCCAGGGGGCGTGCATCGTGCGCGTGCACGATGTGGCCGACACTGTCGATGCCCTGCGCTGGTGCACGGCTGCAAGACAATCGCAGGCTGACTGACTCGGAGTGGATAACAAGATGAGCAAGCGACAGTATTTCGGCACCGACGGCATCCGTGGCACGGTGGGTCAACATCCCATCACGGCTGATTTCGCGATGCGGTTGGGTCAAGCTGTGGGCCAGGTGTTGCGCCGGGCCCAACCCGGCGTCAAGCCCACGGTGTTGATTGGCAAAGACACGCGCATCTCGGGCTACATGCTGGAGTCGGCGATGGAGGCCGGCCTGGTGTCGGTGGGGGTCGATGTCTTGCTCACTGGCCCGTTGCCCACCCCGGGCGTTGCCTACCTGACCCGGACCTTGCGCTTGGATCTTGGGGTTGTCATCAGCGCCTCGCACAACGCGTTCCAAGACAACGGCATCAAATTCTTCTCCGCCCGTGGCGAAAAACTGCCAGACGCTTGGGAGCTGGAGGTGGAAGCCGCGCTGAGCGAGCCCCCACAGTGGGCCCCGAGCCGCGAACTGGGCAAGGCACGTAAATTGGCTGACGCCCGTGGCCGCTACATCGAATTTTGCAAGGCCTGCTTTGGTGTCGACTTGAGTTTGAAGGGCTTGAAAGTGGTGGTGGATGCAGCCCACGGTGCGGCCTACCACGTGGCGCCCGACGTGCTGCATGAATTGGGTGCCGAGGTCATCTCGATCGGCTGCAGTCCGGACGGCTTCAACATCAACGACGGCTTTGGTGCGACCGCTCCTCAAGCCCTGCAGGCGGCCGTCAAAGCGCATGGCGCCCATTACGGCGTTGCACTCGACGGCGATGCCGACCGTCTGCAAATGGTTGATGCTGATGGTCGTCTGTACAACGGTGATGAGCTTTTGTACTTGTTGGTGCAGGATCGCTTGGCCGAGGGCCTCAAGGTGCCTGGTGCTGTGGGCACCTTGATGACCAACATGGCTGTAGAGGTGGCACTCGGTCGCTTGGGTGTCGATTTCGTGCGAGCCAAGGTGGGCGATCGCTATGTGCTGGAGGAGTTGAGCGCGCGTGGGTGGCAATTGGGCGGTGAGGGTTCGGGCCATCTGTTGGCGCTCGACAAGCACACCACCGGCGACGGCATGGTCAGTGCCTTGCTTGTGTTGCAAGCGGTGGCTCGCAGCGGCCGTTCGATGGCCGATCTGCTGAAAGACGTGGTGCTGTTCCCGCAAACCCTGCTCAATGTGCGCTTGCAGCCCGGCCAAAACTGGCAGGACAACGCGGTACTGCAGGCTGAAGCGGCTGCCGTCACCGCCGAGCTGGGCCAGACTGGGCGGGTGCTGATCCGTCCCTCGGGCACCGAGCCTTTGCTGCGTTTGATGGTGGAGGCCCGTGATCCAGTGCAGGCGCGCGCCTGCGCCGAGCGATTGGCCGCAACCCTTTGCTGAACGATTCCTGGGCCGCCTGATGTGGATCTCCCGCCTTTTGCGTGCTGGTGCTGGCGTCGGGCTGGCGGTGCTGGGTTGGGTGCTCGCCGTGAGCCTGCCGGGTGTGCGCACACTGCCTTGGTTGGCCGCCCTGGTGGCCGCTGGTACGGTGGCCATTGGGTTCAGTCTGCTGGACTCGTGGCGCACCGAGCGCTTGCTGCGCTGGTTGAGGGCGCCTCGCTCGCCGGTTCCACCGCATGAGGAAGGGCCCTGGGGAGACCTGACCTACCGCATCGAACGCATGGTGGAGCTGAACCGACGCGAGCTCCAGCGCGAGCAAGCGCGCTTGGCTGACTTTTTGGAAGCCATCGAGGCCTCGCCCAATGGTGTGTTGCTGCTAGATGCCAACGAGCAGATCGCTTGGCTCAACACCCAGGCTGCGGCCCACTTTGACCTCAACCCTCAGCGCGATCTGCAGCAACGTATCACCAACTTGGTCCGTAAGCCTGAGTTCGTGCAGCACCTGCAGCAGCGGGTGGTCGATCACGCCTTGCTGTTCACCTTGCACAACGGCCGCAGCATCTCCGTGGTGCTGCGCCTTTACGGAGAGGGTGCGATGTTGCTGCTCAGTCAGGACGTCAGCGAGCGCGAGCGCACCGAGGCCATGCGCCGCGATTTCGTGGCCAACGTGTCTCATGAGATCCGCACCCCGTTGGCGGCGCTCAGCGGCTTTGTCGAAAGCTTGGCCACTTTGAATTTACAGGGTGATGAGCGCAGCCGTGTGCTGGAGCTCATGCGCCAGCAAAGCGTGCGGATGCAGGCCTTGGTGGACGATTTGCTCACCCTCGCGCGCTTGGAGGGTAGCCCCCGCCCAAGCCCGGACACTTGGTTTTCGCTGGATACCTTGATCGGCTTGGTCGTGGCCGAGAGCCAGGGCTTGAGTGCCGGGCGCCACCAGTTCGCTTGGCCTCAGCAGCCCACACACCTGGAATTAGCTGGGGTTGAGTCGGAGATGCACAGCGCGATCACCAATTTGGTGAGCAACGCAGTGCGTTACACACCAGCGCAAGGTCGCATCGCTCTGGTGTTGAACTTGGCTCCGGATGGCAGTGTGGCCCTGCGCGTTTCGGACTCTGGGCCTGGCATTGCTGCCGAGCACCTGCCACGCCTCACTGAACGCTTTTACCGGGTAGACGGTAGTCGCTCGCGAGCGACGGGGGGCACCGGCTTGGGTCTTTCTATCGTTAAACACGTGTGCCAGCGCCACGGCGGCGAGCTGCGCATCGAGAGCGAGATTGGCGTCGGCTCCTCGTTCACGCTGGTGTGGCCCGCCGTGCGAGTGCGCAGCAGCGATGACGCGCAGGCCATATTGGGTGAGGAATCAGCGCCCTCGCGATTGGCCTTGGTCGGTCGCGAGCGCTAGGTTGGCCATCGGCACATCGCGCCGCAGCACCCAATATCGCGATTGCCGCTCGGTCGGGCGGCTGACGACCTGGACCACCTGCCAGCCTGGCTGTGATGGCGTGCCCTCTTCGGTGGGGCGCACCATCACCATCCAGTCACAGCGGGTGTCGGTGGCAGGGCTGCTGGCGTCCACCCGCCAGCCGCCCAGTGCTTCCAGTGTGGCGGCCAAAGAGCGGTTTTGCCCTGGCACCGACACACACACGGGGCTTGCAGGCAGCACCATGCGCAAGCGCTCCAGCAGCACGGCGTTGGACCGTGCGAGATTGATGGGCTGCAGCCACAGCGTCATCACCAAAACCCAGGCCAACACCACGCCGCCGGCCGGCAGGGCCAAGCTGCGCCACAGCGCCGCGCGCTGGCGTCCCGTGCGCCAGCGCACCAGAGCCAACCAAGCACCGGTGGCAGCCAGGCCCAACAGCAAAGCCAGGGGGTCGAAGCGCACCGTCAAGTCAGGTGCCAGCCGCTTCAAGTTGGTGGCCAGCTTGGGCAGCCAGTCTGTCTGCATGGCGACGTAGTAGGCCCAGATGAACAGTGCGCCCAGCGTGAAGAAGAAGACCGAGAACCAGTCCACCATCGCCGTCCAACTGCGGCGGAGTGTGGGCAGCGCAAAGCTGGCCAGCACCGCCAGGGCTGGCAGAGCCAGCAGCATGGCGCGATCGCTGCCGCCCAGCGCCACGCTGACCCCCATCGCCACAGCCAGCAGGACCAGAGGCACGCTTAGATGCCGGCTGCCCAGATACGCCCGCCAACTCCATAGCGTCCACAGGGCCAGTGGCAGCGTGGGCCAAGTGAACCACGCCAGTTGACGCAAGAGGGGGAGCCCTTCCAGCCCTTCGATATCGATACGCCAGGCCCATTGGTCCAGCGCTGTGGCCAGCGCGGCAGACATCACCAGCCCCGCGGCCAAGCCGCTGCGCAGTCGTCGGGCGCCCGCGAAAGTTGAAAACTGGCACACCAGCAACCCGCCCAGGCCCAGCCCCATGGCAAGTGCCGGCGCGCCGGACAAGGCGAGCACCACCAGAGAGCCCACGGCCCACGCTTGTGAGCGCACCACACGGAACGGCGCGCAGGCCAGCGCATACAGCCAGCCGCACACAGCGGCGAGTTGCAGCAAGTCCGGCGTGGCTTCGTGCCCCAGTTGCAGCAGGCCCAGGGTGGCTAACATGGCCAGCAATGCGCCGTCAGCCAGGGCCCGGGCGTAGTCCACCATCGTGGCCTCGCCACCAAAGGCGAAGGGGGCGGGCTGCGCAGCCTCCGTCCGGGCAAGGTGGAATGTGGCATACCAAACCAGTGCCAGCGTGCCTGCCAGTAGCAGTACAAACGGGAACCGTGCGGCCAGCACCGGGTCCAGGAAAGGCATCAACTGGATGGCCAGTGCGCCCAGCCAGTAAGGTAACAACGCCCCATCCGCGGGGGGCAGCCCGCCCAGCAAAGGTTGCAGCCACTCGCTGTCACCCCGTGCCAGCGAGGCCATCACCCCGAAAGCGCTGAGATCGGCGTGGCGCCAGGCATCGCGCTGGAGCTGCCCAGGTAGCAGGTAGGCCAAGCAGAGGAGCAGCAGCACCCAGCGCGACAAGGGGCGGGCGCCTGCTTCGGTGACCAAAGCGGGGGTAGGGCGGTTCATCGTGCCGCGATCATGGCAATAAAAAAGCAGCCCGCAGGCTGCTGATTCGGCGAACAAACCCGGAGTCCCGGGTTGGGTTCATCACTTCTTGAGGTGCGCAAATTTGTTGCGGAACTTCTCAACGCGGCC
>CAZAIR010000070.1:10471-11705 GCA_964485225.1 uncultured Burkholderiaceae bacterium | reverse complement strand
CAGGCCGGCCAGCTTGGCGTCGGCGTTCAGCGCGCGGATGTGCTGCAGCGCGCGCACCGGGGCTTGGCCGCGGAGGGCCAGGTGGCTGTAGAGCGAGGCGCTGACGGCTTCGGGGTCGGGCAGCACCGAGGCCGGCAGCACGCTGACCTCGTAGGCCATGATGACGCTGTCGGCCAGGCGCAGGCGCTCCAGCCGCGCCACGCGCTCGTTGCCATGCAGCTCCAGCGACAGCTGCTCATCGGGCGCCGCCGCCGTGAAGCCGCGCTGCAGCCAGCGCGAGCCGGGCACAAAGCCGCGTTGGTGCAGCTCTTCCGAGAAGCCCGACAAGCGCGTGAGCGGTTGCTCCAGCTTCGGGGCGATGTAGTTGCCCGAGCCGCGCTTGCGCACGATCAGGCCTTGCTCGGTCAGGCGCTCGATGGCCTTGCGGGCGGTGACGCGCGACAGGTCGAGCGACTCGGCCAGCAAGCGCTCAGAGGGCAGCGCCTCATCGGCTTGGTACTGGCCCTCCTGGATGGCGCGTTGCAGCGCCTGCGCCAGCTGCAAGTACAGCGGCGAGGCGGCGTCGGGGTCGGGCTTGAAGCTGAAGGGCAAGGTGCTCACAGCGGGGCTCCGCGAAGACGTGAATCGGGGTGGGTCTGGGTGGGCATGACGGGGGTGCTCAGTGGGCGCTGGCCGTGTCGGTCGGGCACGGTGCAGCAGTCAAGGTGGTTCGGGCCAGGGCCAAGGCGCCGGCCATGGCGTCGCCTTGGGCGGGCACGCACCGCGCCCGCAGCGCTGGGCCCAGGCGCGGCGCCAGCCGCTCCGCAATGCTGCCAGCCCAAACCAGCGGCAGCGCGCCACTGGGGTCCACCGCTTGCGCCAGCACCGTCAGTTCGGCCACCGCGGCGGCCAACAGGGCGGCGGCGGCCGGATCGGTGGTTTCGTGGGCAAACACCAGTGGCGCCAGCGCCGCGAAGGCGGCTTGGCCGGCGTTCAGGCTCCAGTGCAGCAGGGCGGCGGGGCTGTGGCCCAGCTGGTCGCGCACGGCTTGGGCCAGCGGGCCGGCGGTGTCGCGGCCGTCCAGCGCGCGCTGGGTGTGGCGCACGGCAGCCCGGCCCAGCCAGGCGCCGCTGCCTTCGTCGCCCTGCTGCCAGCCCCAGCCACCGGCGGTGCGGCGCTGGCCGTCCGCCCCCAGGGCCTCGGCCACCGAGCCGGTGCCGGCGATCACCAAAGCGCCCGCGCGCCCGGCGTGCGC
>CAZAIR010000070.1:3061-10371 GCA_964485225.1 uncultured Burkholderiaceae bacterium | reverse complement strand
GGCCAAGTGGCCGTGGCTTGGGAGGGAGGGCGACGCAGTGGGCAGCATGTTGGATACCACTCTAATACCAACAAAGACCAAGGTCAATTGGTATTCGAGTGGGCTTTGTTCAACGCGCTGCGGCCCGGGCTTCGGTGCGCCCCGGCGGCGGTTCGGTGGCCGCGGGGCCAGTCGGCATCATGCCGCCTGCAGACCAAATCGCACATGCCGGCGTGGCCCCCAGCCATAGCCTGACGTGGGGCGGCTATCCTCGCCACGCTCGTTCCTTTGCTGGCTTTGCCCCTGATTGCCTTGACCGCCTTGCCCGCCGCACCCCACTTCCCGGCCGATGCCGCCGCCATGCCGCGCCTGTTGGAGCGCCTGTCGCGCGTGGCGCCGCGCCACCCGCGCTGGGCGCTGGGCTGGCTGCAAGCCCAAGAGGCCGCCTGCCGCGCCCAGGGCAACACCGCCGGTGCGGCCGATGCGCTGGTGCTGCGCTTCTACCTGCTGGAGCACCGCGGCCGCGCGCTGGAGCTGCAAGCCGACCTGACCCAAGCCGCGCAAGCCGCCGACCCAGCGCGCTGGCCACTGCAAGCCGCCCGCGTGGCCGAGGCGCTGGGCCGCCTGGCCTACCAGCAAGGCAACTACCTGGACGCGACCGAGCAGTGGTCGCGCGCGCTCGACTGGGCCGAAGCCGCGGGCGACGAGCACATGGGCGTGTCGGCCCGCATCGGCCTGGGGCAGATCCATTACGCGATGGGCGCCTGGAGCACCGGCCTGCGCTTCCACCGCGACGCGCTGCAGCGCCTGCAAGGCATGCAGGGGCGCAGCGACAGCTACCTGGCGGCCAAGGTCGCCATCAACCTGGGCGTGGGCCAGCTGGAAAGCCAGCAACTGGAGGACGCCGAGCGCCAGTTCAGCCACGGGCTGGCGGCGGCCCGACGCGGCGGCCACCGCGAGTTCGAAGCCGAGGCGCACTGGCACCTGGCGCAAACCGCCTTGGCACGCGGCCAGCTGCCGCTGGCGGTGGCCGATTGCCGGCTGGCGCTCAACATCGCCAACCAGCTGCAACACCACTGGCTGGAAGCCGCCGCCAGCCGCACCTGGACCGAGATCGCCCTGGTGCGCGGCGACGAAGCCGCCGCCATCCGCAGCACCCAGCACGGCCTGGCCTTGGCCGAGCGCATCCAGTCCAAAGCCGAGCAACGCCGCGCCCACCGCCAACTGGCCTCGCTGCTGGAACGCCAGGGCGCCCACCGCGAAGCGCTGCAGCACCTGTGGCGCTACGTCGCCCTGCAAGACGAGCTGGCCGCGCAAGCCCCCAGCGGCGGCGGTGCGCGCTTGCTGCAGCGCCTGCCGGCCGGTGCCGACGACAGCGCGGGCTACCAAGGGCCCAGCGCGCACTGATGGCGCCGATCGATCCAGCCTCGCTGCGAGTGGGTCATGGTGTCCCGCTCGGCTGACACGCTGGAAGCCCTGCAGGGCTTGGGCCCGCAGTCGGCCGCCATGCTGCAGGCCGCCGGCATCGGGTCGCCAAGGCGCTTGCGCCAACTCGGTTCGGTCAGGGCCTTCCACGCGGTGCAGCTGGCGGGCCTGCGGCCCAGCCTGAACCTGCTGTGGGCGCTGGAAGGGGCCTTGACCGACACCCCCTGGCGCGACGTGGCCCGCACCGAACGCACGCGCCTGTTGCTGGCACTGGACGACCTGCAGCACCCACCGGACGCTTGAGCCACAGCGGCCGCGCGTGGCGGCTCAGATCGCCCCGTCGCGCAGCTGCTTGCTGGCCTCGCGGTTGGCCAGCAGCTCGGTGCCGTCGCGCATCAAGATCTGCAGCTGGCTTTGCTCGTCGGGCTTCATGCTCTCCACAAAGTCGAGGTTGACGATGGCGTTGCGGTGCACGCGCAAAAAGCGCTGGGGGTCGAGCTTGGCCTCCAAGTCGGTCAGCGCCATGCGCACCAGGTAGCTGGCGCCTTTGGCGGTGATCTGGGTGTACTTCAGGTCGCTGCGCAGGTGCTCGATGTCGGCCACGGCCACCGGGAAGATGCGGCCGCGGTCGCGCACCAGGATGCGCGTGAGCGGCCCGTCGCTGGCCAGCGCGCTGTGCGCCGCTTGCGCGCGGTCTTGCGGCGGCGCGGCCTCTTGCAAGGCACGCTGCACGGCAGCGTCGAAGCGCGCCTGCGTGAAGGGCTTGAGCAGGTAGTCGACCGCGTTCAGCTCGAAGGCGGCCACGGCGTGCTGGTCGTAGGCGGTGGTGAAGATCAGCGGCGGCACGGTGTCGAGCTGGCGCACCACCTCCAGGCCGGTCAGCTCGGGCATCTGGATGTCCATGAACACCAGGTCGGGCTGCAGCGCGCGGATGAGCTTGAGCGCTTGCACACCGTCGCTGGCCTCGCCCACCAGCAGCAGCTGCGGCTGCTCGGCGATGAAGTCGCGCAGCGTCTCGCGGGCCAGCGGCTCGTCTTCGCAAATCAACACTTTGATCAGAGCCGTCATGGTGCTTGCAGGGGCAGGTTGAGGCGCACAGCAAAGCCCGCGCCGGGTTGGGATTCGAGCGCCAGCTCGGCCGCCGCGCCGTAGCGCAGCCGCAGCCGCCGCAGCACGGTGCGCAGGCCCAGGCCGCTGCCCTCGGGCGGGCTGCCGTCGGCTTGCAGCGTGCAGCCGGGGCCGTCATCGGCCACGCGGATCAACAGGCGCTGGCCTTGCACCTGCACCTGGACGGCCAAGCGCCCCGGGCGGCTGTGCGGGTTGAAGGCGTGCTTGATGCTGTTCTCCACCAGCGGCTGCACCGTCAGCGCGGGCACGCTGGCGCTCAGGGCTTCGTCGCTGACGTCCCAATCCAGTTGCAGGCGCTCGCCCAGGCGCAGGGCTTCGAGCTGCAGGTACTGCTCGGTGAAGGCCAGCTCGTCGCGCAGCTGCACCAGGTCGCTGCCGCTGTGGCCGGCCTCGCGCTCGGTGTCGAGGATGTAGCGCAGCATGTCGCTGAACATGAACAGCGCGCCTTCGGCCCGCTTCGCGTCTTTGCGCACCAGCGCCAAGATGCTGTGCAGGGTGTTGAACAGAAAGTGCGGGTTGAGCTTGTTGCGCAGCGCGGCCAGCTCGGTGGTGGCCAACAGGGTGCGCGCCTGCTCTGCGGCCGCGGCCTGCTCCACGGCGCGCTGCACCGCCCGCCACGCGGTGAAACCGCCCGCGGCCACGGCGTACATCATGGCGCCCCACTGGATCATCCAAATGAACCAGTTGCCGCGCGCCTTCTCGGCCGCCGCAAAGCCGTACTGCAGCAACATCAGCAACCACAGGCTGGCGTAGCAAACAACGGCAAAGCACAGCGCCAGCACCAGGTGCACCAGCACCTGCACCACGGCGCTGAAACCGCGCCGCTCCATCCAGCCGGTGAGCGGCCACAGCAGCAGCAAGAGCAGGAACTGCGGCCCTAGATTGCGCGCGCCGGCCACCAAGGCCACCAGCGGATCGAAGCTGCGGTTGAGCTGGCCATCGGTTTGCACCGCCACCATGTGCACCAAGAAGATCGGCGCCCAAATCAGCAGGTACAGGCGCAGCAGCTTGGGCGGTGGCACCAGCCAAGCCCAGCCGGTGGCTGCGCTGGCGCTGGGGGCGGAGAAGGGCGTTGGCAAGGGGGCGCTGGGCATGGCGCCGATTGTGTTGGGCGCCGCCGCACACCGCGCTGCCCCTGCGACGGGGGCACGCCGCAGCGGGCTGGATTGAGGACTGGGGCTCTCAGCCCTGGGGCGTGGCCACCGGGAAGCGGCGCGGCGGCTTGGGCGCGCGGGCGAACAAGTCGTTCACCTTGGGCAGGTTCTTCTCGATGTCTTGGATGCGCGTGGGGCCGGCCGGGTGGGTGCTCATCCACTGTGGCGGGGCGCCCCGGTTGGCGGCGCCCATCTTTTGCCAGAGGCTGACGCCCGCACGCGGGTCGTAGCCGGCGCGGGCGGCCAGCTCCATGCCCACCAAGTCGGCCTCGCTTTCGTCCTCGCGGCTGAAGCGCATGGTCAGCAGCTGGGCGCCGGCACCCACGGCCACGTTGCCGAGGTCGCCCAGGCCCAGCAGGCTGCTGACGACGTTGGCGCCGACGCGGGTGGCCAGGGTTTTGACCATGCGCTCGCGGGCGTGCTCGCGCAGCGCATGCGCCACCTCGTGGCCCATGATGGTGGCGACCTCGTCGTCACTCAGCTGCAGCTTGACCAAGATGCCCGTGTAGAAGGCGATCTTGCCGCCGGGGATGCAGAAGGCGTTGAGCTGGTCGCTGGCGATCAGGTTCACCTCCCACTGCCACTGCGGCGCGCGGGGGTTCCAGGGCGGCGCAAACGGCAGCATGCGCTGCGCGATGAAGCGCAGCCGCTCAACCTGCGGGTGGCTGCCGGGCAACAAGGCGCGCTGCTGCTGGGCCTGGGCCATCATCTGTTGGTACTGCTGGGCACCTTGGCGCTCGACCTCGGCCGCCGGCAGGGCTTTTTTGGCCTGGCGGATGGCCCAGCTGTCTTCCTTCACTTCCACGCCCTCGCGGGCGGCCACGCCGCCTGCCGCGCCGGCCAGCACCAAGCCGGTGAACAGACCGTTGAAGCCCCGGCGCGTGGGCGCAGGGTGGCAGGCGCAGCGGCCGAAGCCGTGCGTGGGGGCGCTGGGCAGGTGAACGTCGGTGCGCATGAAGTCCATGTGGGGCTCCATTGAGGGAAACGGGTGGGCTCAGATTGTGGTCAATCGGCCGTGAACAAGGGGGGTGGGGCCAGCTAACACCCTATGGCGGGTCATGCGGCCTTGGGGGTCTCCAGCGCACGGATGGGTTCGCGCAGGCGCCACAGCAGCCACAGCGCCGGCACCGAGAACACCAGCGAGACGATGAAGAAGGTGGGCCAGCCGATGGCCTCGGCCAGCACCCCGGCAAACGGCCCCACCCACACCCGGCCCACCGAGGCCAGCGCCGACAGGAGCGCGAACTGCGTGGCCGAGTAGCGCTGCTGGCACAGGCTCATCAAAAAGGCGATGAAGGCCGCCGTGCCCATGCCGCCGGCCAGGTTGTCGATGGCGATCACCATCAAAAGCCCGCCGTCCAGTGTGGTGGCTTGCGTCAGCTTGACGATGGTCCAGTCGAAAGCCGGCACCTGCACCGCGCCCAGGTGGCCGGCGCCGTTGACGGCCAACCACCAAAAGCCCAGGTTGCTGGCGCCCTGCAGCACGGCGAACACAAACAGCGCGCGCCACAGCCCCAAGCGCAGCATGAGCAAGCCACCCAGCAGCGCGCCGCCGATGCCCAGCCACAGGCCGAACACCTTGTTGGCCACGCCCACCTCGGCCGACGTGAAGTGCACGCCCTGCAGCAAGAACGGGGTGAGCAGGCTGACAGCAAAGGCGTCGCCCAGCTTGTAGAGCACGATCAGCGCCAGCATGGCGGCCGCACCCGGCTGCGCCAGGTAGGTTTGCAGGCCACCCAGCAAGGTGTCGAAACGCGCCTTGCGCGCCGCAAACGTGGCCAGCGGCAGCACCAGGGCCAGGCCCAGCAGCAACACACCCAGGTCCACCCACCGCTTGCCCAGCGGTGTGGCTGGCGTGGCCAGCGCATGCAGCGCCGGGGCCAGCACCTGGTTGGTGAACAGCACGCCCATCGCCACCGAAGCGGCCACGGCAGCAAAGCCGAGCAGGTCGCGCCGGGCATCGGTTTCGGGGCGCAGCGCGTTCACCAAGCGCGGGCTGGCCAGCAGGGTGAGCACGGCCGCGCCCAGCATCACGCCGGCAAACAGGCGGTAGACGTCCGGCCAGGTCAGGCCGCTGCCGGCCGTGGGGTCGACCCACACAAAAGCCAAGCCGCCGCTGACCACCATCGCCAGCCGGTAGCCCAGGGTGTTGAGGCTGGCGCCCAGCGCGCGCTCGGGCGGCGGCAGCAGGTCGGCGCGGTAGGCGTCGTAGGCGGCGTCTTGGCTGGCGCTCAGGAAGGCCACCAGCAGCGCCATCACCGCAAAGGGGCCGAGCTGGGTGGCGGGGTCGAGTTGCGACAGCCCCCACAGCGCCAAGGCCAGCAGCGCTTGAGTCAGCGCGATCCAGCCCCGGCGGCGGCCGAAGAACGGCAGGTCGAAGCGGTCGATCAAGGGCGCCCACAAGAACTTGAACGTGTAGGGCAGCCCCACCAGCGTCAAGAAGCCGATGGCCGCGATGCTCAAGCCGGCTTGCGTCAGCCAGCCCTGCATGGCCTGGCCGCTGAGGGCCAGCGGCAAGCCCGACGCAAAGCCCAGCAGGGTGACGATGGCCAGACGGTGCAAGCGCTGCAGCGCGGCAATGGATTCGTTGAGCTTCATGGGGCCGGCATTGTGGGCGCCGCACAATGCCGGCCATGCCTACACCCGAAGCCGCCGCGTTCCGCTCTGCCCTGGGCCTGTTTGCCACGGGCGTCACCATCGTGACCGCGCGGGCCGCCGACGGCACGCCGGTGGGCCTCACCGCCAACAGCTTCAACTCCGTCAGCCTGAGCCCGCCGCTGGTGCTGTGGAGCCTGCGCAGCAACGCCGGCACCATGCCCGCCTTCGCGCGCGGCAGCCACTACGCGATCCACATCCTGGCGGCCGAACAGCTGGAGCTGGCCAAGCGCTTCGCCACGCGCGACATCGACCGCTTTGCCGGCCTGACCACCACCGAGGGCGCCGGCGGCGTGCCGCTGATCGACGGCTGCGCGGCCGTGTTCCAGTGCGCCAACCGCAGCCAGTACGAAGAGGGCGACCACGTGATCTTTGTGGGCGAGGTCGAGCACTGCGCGCACCGCTTGGGCGCCCAGCCTTTGATTTACCACGGGGGCCGGTACTTCACCGAGCTGCCCCTGTAAGCGCCTGAGCGCACGTCCATGCTGGGACACCCTTCTCGCCGCCACTGGCTCGCCGCCGGCGCCAGCGCGCTGCTCGCCGCCCCGGCTGCGAACGCCGAACCCCCGAAAGTGGTGCGCCTGGCGCGCCCGCACTTCCGGGTGGACGCCGTGGGCTGGTACCCGTTTGTGTTGTTGGAAGCCGCGCTGAAGGCGGCCCAGCCCACATGGGCGGCGGTGGCCACCGACCGCATGACCGATGCGCGCGCGCTGATCGAGCTGGAGTCGCCGCGGGCCGAGGTGGACGTGGTCGTCGGCATGCCCTCGCCCGATCGCCTGCAGCGCCTGCGCCTGGTGCCCATGCCGCTGTACCTGGGCTTGTTCGGCTGGCGCGTGCTGGTGGTGCCCAAGGGGCAGGCCGCGCGCTGGCAAGGCCTGCGCACCCGCGCTGACCTGGCCAAGCTGCGGCTGATGCACGGCGCCAACTGGCCCGACACGCAGATCTTGCAAGCCAACGGCCTGAACGTGG
>CAZAIR010000070.1:0-2961 GCA_964485225.1 uncultured Burkholderiaceae bacterium | reverse complement strand
CACGGCGCCAACTGGCCCGACACGCAGATCTTGCAAGCCAACGGCCTGAACGTGGTGACCGGCACCTACGTGCCCGAGATGTACGACCGCGTGGCCCGCGGCGAGGCCGACGCCTTCCCACGCGGCATCACCGAGGCCTGGGGCGAAGTGGGCAGCGTGGCACCCGGCTTCGAGATCGTGCCGGAGCTGTGCCTGCACTACCGCAGCGACCTCTGCTTCTTCGTGCGCCGCGACGACGTGGCGCTGGCCGACACGCTGGCCCGCGGCCTGCAAATGCTGCTGCGCACGCAGCGCCTGCACGCCGCCCTGAAAGCCAAGCACGGCGACGCGCTGCGCCAGGCCGGCCTGGGCGCGCGCCGCGTGATCTCGCTGGACAACGCCGACCTGCCGGAGTCCATGCGCCGCCTGCCGGCCGCGTGGTGGACGCCGCCGAAGGCTTGACGCCTCAGGCTTTCAGACCCGGCCGACCGGCCAAGGAGAGACGTTGCGCCGGCCCCGCTGGGCTTGCTGCCAGCGCCAACGCACAACGCCCACCAGCACCACCGTGAGCAGCAGTGAGGCGCCCAGGGTGACGGCGGGCGGGAGTTCCAGCAACTGGCACAAGCCACCGCTGACCGAGCCCACGATCATCGGGGCGGTGGCGGGGGTGGAGCCCGCAAACATCCCCCCTGCGCTGGGCCGAAGGCGCGCCCAATCGCGCCACACCAAGGCCAGCAAAGGCAGGCAACCTGCGGCATAGCCGGCCGCATAGTTTTGGGCAGCCACGCTGGCGAAAGCCAGCATCAGGCCCATCACGAGAACCGTGATCGCCAGCCAGCCCAACACAAACTGCGCCGCCAGGTAGCGCGGCCAAGCCAGCGCCAGCGCAGCACCTTGCGGCACACCGGGGGTCAGCAGCAGCAAACCTTGCTCTTGCCGGCGCGCCAGCCAGTTGGGCCCCAGTTGCATGACCGGGTTCAGGGCCACGCCGTACAAGGCAATGCACAGCCCAAAACGCAGGGGGTCGACCACCTTGACGGAGGTCTCGGGCTGCATGAGCAAGGGCACCAGCAGCAGCGGCAAGCCGAACAACAGGATCAGCAAGGCCAACACACCAGCCTGCCGCGCCCAGTGGGCCGAACCCGCCAGCACCAGGTTCAGGTGCCCCAGGCCCGCCGGCCGCACACCGGGCCGCAAGCTGGCCTGCAACAGCCAGCGCCAGGGGCGATCACAGATGCCTTGCAAGCCCCCCAACATGCCCACTTGCAGGCGAACTGGCACCCCACTGCCCGTGCTCATGGCACGGCTCATTTGAATCAGCCGCTCACGGCGCGCCGCCCGCTCGCGGTGGGCGACATGCCCGGTTTGCAGCGCCAAGGGCAAGAGCACGGCCAGCAACAGCATCAACCCCGCCGTCATCAGCAGGGCGGTGGGAATGTCACCGGCGAGGGCGGTGGCGGCGCCCCGCAAGGCCTTGAACTGCATGAGCAAAGCCGGGAAGACCACACCCGCCAGCAACCACCACCAAGGCTGGCGCACCAGCCACACCAGTGCGAACAGCACCAGCCCGATGGCAGTGGCGATGACCGGCGCGTGCTGCCACTGCGTGGCGGCGGCACACACCAGCGTCCAAGCCGCGGTGTGCAGCAGCCATTGCCGCACCAGGCTGCGGCGCAGCGCCACCACGTGGCCCGGCACCAGGCGCGCCAGCATGGGGCGGTTTTGCTGCAGCAGGCTTTCCACTTGCATCCACCACAGCAGGAAGGCCGCAAAGCCGCAGGCCATGCCCAGCATGAAGGTCTGCGACACCGGCGTGAAGCCCGGCACCAGCAGCACCGCGAGCAGCACCACGGCCAAGCCACCCAATGCCGAGGGCAAGTGCCCTTGATTGACCATGCCGCGCCACAGGTAGCCGGCATGCGGGAAGGCTTGGCGCCTTGCTGACGGGCTTGCGGAAGGGCTGGGCATGGTGGACACCTGGGTAGAGGGTGGCGGGGTCATGGCAGCAGCGCCTCAGGCCGACCAGCGGCCGGCTGGCCACGGGGCCAGCTGGGACGTGGCCGTTGGGCGCAGTCGCCATGCAGTGGTAGCCAAGCAGGCCAAGGCCAGGGCCAACAAAGCCAGCTGGAATCCAGCGTGCTCACCGAAGTACGGCCACAGCAGGACGGGCACGGCACACAAAGCCGCCTGCCCCAAAGCTTGGAGACCGGGATTGCTGGCAAAACCCTGCCAGCTTTGCTCGGCAGCGGACGCAACGGGGCGGGGCAAGCGCGCCCAGTCGGTACGCACCGTGGCGGCCAACACGGGCAAGGCCATGAGGCAGCCCACCAAGGCCGCCAGCCACGCACCGGGCTGCACCAGCCAGACCAAGCCCAACGCCAAGCTGCTGTGCATCAACCACCCCCAAGCCGCATGGCGCAACAGCAAGGCCTGCCAGACGCGCGGCAGGTCGGCCGCACGGGGTTGGTTGGGCGTCAAGCGCAGCAGGGCCTGGCCTTGGCGGCTGCTCCAGTGCTCCAGGCGGCAACTGTTGAGCGTCAGCAAGAACACGCCCTGCAGGGCACCCACCGGCCAGGCGGCCGGCGCAATGACCTGTTGGCCCTGCAACGGCGCCAGCCCCAGCAACAGCGCCCAGGGCAGCAGCAGCAGCGCGCTCAACATCAACAAGCTCCAGGCCTGCTGCGCGAACACGATGGTGGGGCTGACCAACCACAGCGCGCGGCGGCTGGCATCGGTGCTGCTGTGCACCATGCGTCCGGCGTAGCGGGCGAGGGCCTTGCGCAGGGGAAGCAGCCAGCCGTGCATGAACGCCGCCATCCAACCCAAGCGGTAATACGAGCCCGTTGGGCCGCCCTCGCTGCTGGCACGACCGATGGCAACAAGGTGCCGCAATCTGTCATGGGCGCGGCGGTGTGCCGCATCACCCGTGCGCAGCATCTTGGGCGCACCCCACAGCAAAGTCGCCACCGCAACCACCACCAA
>CAZAIR010000069.1:0-11938 GCA_964485225.1 uncultured Burkholderiaceae bacterium | reverse complement strand
TTCAGCGCGTCGTCAAAGCCCACGCCACGGGCGTCGAAGCGGCCCAGCAGGCCTTGCTCGGGCTGGTCCACGGCCGTGAGCAGCACCGTCACGTCGTGCACACCGGCCATCTTGCGGTAGGCCCGCAGGCACACCACGGCGCGCATCGGCAGGCCTTGGGCGTCGATGAAGCTCTCGGTGCAATGCGGCGCGGTTTGGTGGGTGTCGGCAAAACCCAAGCGCTCGTTGCGGAAGCTGCTGCTGTAGGCGCGGGCGAAACGCAGCGGGCCGATCAGGCTGCCGTCGTACACCTCGTGCTGGATCTCCAGGTAGCCGGTTTGCAGGCGGCCGTTGATGAACAAAGCGTGGTCCATGCGGCACTGGCTGCGCTCGAACTTCAGGCCCTTGGCTTTGTCGGCGCTGGTGCTGTCGCCCCAGCAGCGCATGAATTTCTCCTGCGGCACCGGCATGCGGTAGCGGCCGTGGCCCCAGTCGCGCCAGGGCTGGGCGATGAAGGCCTGGGTGAGTTCGCTGCCGTAGGCCAGCAGCTGCTCGCGCACCTGGGGCCAGGCCGGCTCGGTGAGGGGCTTGGCGTTGGCCGGGGTGCGGCGCAGCAGGCTGTCGGCAAAGCCGCCCGGGATCAAGAAACTCATTTGCTGCGAGAACAGCATGGTGCTGACGTTCACACCCACCACGCGACCTTGCTCGTCCAGCACCGGGCCGCCGCTCATGCCGGGATTGATGCCGCCGGCGTAATAGATGAGCGGGTCGAAGCTGCGTTCCACCAGCCCGTTGTAGTTGCCCTCGACGATGGCGAAGGCCACATCGTGCGGGTGACCCAGGCTGTAGATGCGATCGCCTTTGCTGAGCGGCTCGTCGGCGGGCCGGAAACGCATCGGCTTGGCCCAGGTCTTGGCGCCGTCATCTGGCACGGCGCGCAGCAGACTGAGGTCGCGGCGCACATCGATAGCCAGCAGCTCCAGGCGACCGGTGCGGCCGTCGGCGGTTTGGAAGCGCAAGCGAAAGCTCTTGGGCTCCAGCGCAGCCTGGCTGACCACGTGGTAATTGCTGATGATCAGCCCGTCCTCGCTCACCACAAAGCCCGAACCCACGCTGGCTTGGCTGTCTTGCTGGGCCAGCAGGGTGCGCACCTGCACCAGTTCATGGCGCACGCCATCGAACAAGCGCCGCGCGCTGGCCGACACCGCTGGCGTGGGCGCTGAGGCCGCAGTGGCCGGGGCCGGGGCCTGGGCAGCAGCCTGGGCGAGAACCGCCCCCGGCCAAGCCAGCGCCGCCGATAGCGCGAACGGAGCCGATGCGGCCAGCACAGCCTGGCAAAAACGAAATCTCATGCAGCAGGTGTCCTCAAGGGCCGGAAAACGTCCGGGTCATCGTAGAAGCCCGGCTGGGCATTGGGCGGCCACCAGCCGGGCACGCCCAACACCGGCAGCGGCAAGAACGGCTTGGTCGCCCAATCGCCGGACCGCAGGCGCAGGGGATCGGCCAAGAGCACGTGGGCGCAGAGGCCCTTGCGCGGTTGGCTGTGCAATTGCTCCAGCAAGGCGTGGCCGAACAGTCGCGGCCGGCTATCGGCCCACAGCGCGCGGTGCGTGATGAACATGGCCTGCCAATCCCGCTGAGCCCAGGCCGCGGCGATGGGGGCTGGGCAGTCGGGCCAGAAGGCGCCGTTCTCGTCGAACAGGGTCAGCGCGTCGCGCAAGGGTCCGCGCTGCGCCTGCACGCCATGGCTGGCCAAGCTTTGCGCCTGCAGGGCGTTCAGCCGCGCCTTGATGGCGGGCTGGGCCAGCCACATCAGGCCGTTGAAAGCATCGTGCAAGTTGTCGCGCGTGGGCACACGGCCGGTGCGGGCGATGAAGGCCTCGTAGGCCTCACCCTCGGGCAGCTCGGCTTGCGGGACGAAGTGCCGAGGCGCACCCTTGTGCGCATTCAGCGCTGCCGCGACATCGGTCAGCGGCAACGGCAACCAAGGCGCCAGGGGCGCCAGCCAGGGAGCTGTGGCGTGAATCAAGACTTCAGTTGGACCTTGTTGGGTTTGGCTGACGGCGTGAGCTCGAAAGCTTCCGGGAAGCGGGCGAGCCAACGGATGGACGATGCGTTCTTACCCAAAAGCCCGAGCTTACGCAGCGCTTCGGCCACGCGGTTCAGGTCGACGGCTTGACCTTGCGTCAGCTCGGGGGCCGCGGCCAGCAGACGCTGCACCTCGTCGCCTCGGGCGACGGCCGCCGCCGCAGCCGGGCTGGGGCTCGGCACCGGGGCTGCCGGGGTCGGCTTGGCTTTGGCGGGCCGGGGGCTGCGCTCTGCGGCACCACCGCCGCCCATGGCCGCTTCCACGTCCTCGGCCAACAGCGCCGCCATCACGGCATCCACCGTGCTGGTCGTCCCCACGGCCGCCGAGCCACGACGGCGGCTGCCGACCTTGCGGGCAGCCGGTGCGGGGGCGGGCGTATCGAGGGGCACCGGCGGCGCGGCGGCTTCTGCGAGCGGCAGGGTGTCCGGGGCGGACCCCTTCGCTGCGGGGCGGTTGGCGGCTGGCCGGTCGGCGGCTGGCCGGTCGGCCGTGCTGGCTTTGCGACCCGGTGCGCTGGGCGCAGGGGCTTCAGCCACGGCGACCTTGGGGGCAGCGGCCCGGCGCGCAGGGGCACGGCGGGCCGGCTTGGCGTCGCCGGGCTCCACCAAATGCCCACGGGCGCTGAACTGCACATAGCGGTCGTACAGGGCGACGGTGCTGTCCCCGGTTTTGCCGTCTTGACCAAAGCCCAGCACGCGGCAGCCCTTTTCGCGCACGCGGGTCACAAGGGGGGCAAAGTCACTGTCGCTGCTGGCGATGGCGAGCACGTCAGGGCGCTCGCGCATCACCAGCTCCATGGTGTCCACGGCCAGCGCGATGTCGGTGCTGTTCTTGCCGGCTGCCAGGTTCACCATCGGGCGGATGCCCAGGCGCTTGAAGATCGCCTGGTGCTTGAGCGCCGACTCCGGGTTGCAGTAAGCGCGGCGGCCGTGCAGCGCGCCGTACTCGGCCAGCAGGTGAAGCACGGTTTGCTCGATGACATCGATGCTGACGTTGTCGGCGTCGATCAGCAACATCACTTTGGCTTGG
Source organism: uncultured Burkholderiaceae bacterium (assembly GCA_964485225.1). Taxonomy (GTDB): domain Bacteria; phylum Pseudomonadota; class Gammaproteobacteria; order Burkholderiales; family Burkholderiaceae_C; genus Inhella. The sequence continues at coordinate 8,841 of CAZAIR010000069.1, read as the reverse complement.
GTCAAACGAGGCTCCAGTTGAGCGTTTCGCCCGCCCGCATCGGCTTGATGACAGCATCACCAAACGGCAGGGTCTCGGGCAAGGTGAGCGGCTTGCGCCGCAGGGTGACGGTGCCGGTGTTGCGCGGCAGACCGTAGAAGTCTGGCCCGTAAAAGCTGGCAAAGGCTTCGAACTTGTCGAGCGCGCCCAGCGCTTCAAAGGCCTCGGCATACAGCTCCAAAGCCGCAGGTGCGGTGAAGCAACCAGCGCCGCACACGCTGTTCTCTTTCAGCTGCGCCGCGTGCGGCGCACTGTCGGTACCCAGGAAGAACTTGGGGCTGCCGCTGGTGGCGGCCTTGAGCAAAGCTTGGCGGTGCAGCTCGCGCTTGAGCACAGGCAAACAGTAGAAGTGCGGCCGCAGGCCGCCGGTGAACAGGGCGTTGCGGTTGTAGAGCAGGTGCTGCGGCGTGAGCGTGGCGGCCGTGTAGGCGTCGCTGCCGGTCACATAGTCAGCCGCTTCCTTCGTCGTGATGTGCTCGAACACGACTTTCAGCTCGGGGAAGGCGGCGCGCAGCGGCAGCATCACGCGATCAATGAACACGGCCTCGCGGTCGAAGACGTCAATCTCGCCCTCGGTCACCTCGCCGTGCACCAACAGCAACAGGCCGTGGCGTTGCAAAGCCTCCAGGGCTTTGTAGGTCTTGCGCGGGTCGGTCACGCCGGCGTCGCTGTTGGTGGTGGCGCCCGCGGGATACATCTTGACGGCGACCACACCGGCGTCCTTGGCGCGGGCAATCTCATCCGCGCTGGTGTTGTCGGTCAGGTACAGCGTCATCAGCGGCTGGAAGTCAGCGCCGGGGCCGTCCACCGGCCGGGCGGCCAGGATGCGCTCGCGGTAAGCCACCGCCTGCGCCGCGGTGGTGATGGGCGGGCGCAGGTTGGGCATCACGATGGCCCGCGCGAATTGGCGTGCGGTGTAAGGCAGCACGGCTTGCAAAGCTGCGCCGTCGCGCAGGTGCAGGTGCCAGTCGTCGGGGCGGGTGATGGTGAGGCTGTCGGGGGCGGTCTGGGTCATGGCAGCGCGAACGGGAGTGGCCGGGGTTACGGGCACTGTATCGACAGCTCGGCAGGGCCATGTGCATGGCTTTCGTCGCGGCTCCGGGCGAACCGCCACACTGCCGGCTCCCCACACCCTACGCCCCTGCCATGTCACACCGCTTCTCTGTCGCCTGCTTCGCCGCCCTGACGGCCTTGTCGGCCCCGCTCGCTGCACAAACCGCCGCCGAAGTCAGCCCTGCCCTGCAAGCCGCTGTGGCCAGCGGCCACCGCACGGTGGCCAACGTGGCCCGCGATGGCGCCCGCCGCCCGGCCGAGCTGCTGGCCTTCTTCGGCGTGAAGCCCACTGACACGGTGGTCGAGCTCAGTCCAGGCGCCGGTTGGTACACCGAGATCCTGGCGCCGCTGCTGCGCGACCAAGGCTTGCTCATCACCGCCGGCCCCGACGCCAACAGCGACCAACCCAACGTGCAGCGCGCCGCCGCGCGCTTCCGCGCCAAGCTCGATGCCCTGCCGGGCGTGTACGGCAAGGTCAAGGTCACCGCCTTTGACCCCGCGAATGGGAAGCTTGACTTGGGCCCGGCCAGCAGTGCGGACAAGGTGCTGACCTTCCGCAACGTGCACAACTGGATGGCGCTGGGCGATGAAGCCAAAACCCGCGCCGTGTTCGCCGCCGCCTTCACGGCCTTGAAGCCGGGCGGCGTGTTCGGTGTGGAAGAGCACCGCCTGCCGGCCGACCGCGCCCAAGACCCCAAGGCCCCGAGCGGCTACGTGCACACGGCTTACGTGGTGCGCATGGCCGAATCGGTGGGCTTCAAACTGGCCGCCAGCAGCGAGCTGCTGGCCAACCCACGCGACACCGCCGACCACGAAAACGGCGTGTGGGCCCTGCCCCCCACCTTGGCCAACCGCGACAAGGATGCGGCCAAGTACCGCGCCATCGGCGAAAGCGACCGCATGGCGCTGCGCTTTGTGAAGCCCTGAACGGCCTTACAAGATCCGGCGCGGGTGCGCCATCTGATCGTGCGCCGCATGCAAGCGGCGCACGAGCACCTGGATGAAGGCGCGGTCGAAGCGGTGCTGGCTCTCGGCTGAGAGCGAGCCCAACAGCTGGGGTGTGAACGACACCGTGGTGCAGACCTCGCTCACCCGCACATCGGTGCTGTGCTTGCGCAGCTCAGGGTTGGGCGCCAGGTAAGCCATCTCGCCCACCGAAGTGCCAGCCCCCAAACGGGCCACCACGTTGCCGCCGCGCACCACCTCCACCTGCCCAAGGGCCAGGATGTGAAAGCTGTTGCCCTCATGGCCACGCTTGTAGATGTGATGCCCCACGGGATAGCGGCGCCAGCGCGCACGGCGCACCACCTCCCACAGCTCCACATCGCCAAAGTCCTTGAAGAACTCAAGGGAGCGCAGCAAGGTGAAGCGCTCAGAGTCCTTCACTTCGGTGAAGCGCGCCAACGGAATCAGCTGCTTGGCCACCAAATCGGACAGGGCCTTGGCGAATTCGGGCCAATCGGTGAAGCGATCTTCAGGTCGCTTGGACAGCGCCCGCTGGATCACGCCATCCAGCTCCATGCCCACGCCCTCGCGCAGCTCGGTGAGCGGGCGCGGCGGCTGGTGGTAGATCTGGTGCATCAAAGCCACTTGGCTCGGGGCTTCAAAAGGCGGGCGGCCGCACACCAAGTTGTAGAGCACAGCGCCCAAGCCGTACTGGTCGGCGCGCGCGTCCACATCCCCACCCTCCAGCTGCTCAGGCGGCATGAAGGCCAAGCTGCCCACCCGGTGCACCTGTGTTTGGTCGCTGCCCAGGTGCAAAGCGGAGCCAAAGTCGCTCAACTTCACATCCACCGCTTGGCCGTACTCGTCCAACAAGGTGAGGACGTTGGCAGGCTTCACATCGCGGTGGATCACACCGTGTCGGAAGCAGTAATCCAAGGCCATGCTGCACTTGAAGCCCAGCTCAACGATCTGGTCCAGCGGCAACAAGCGATCGGCGCGGCAGAAATGCTTGAGGGTGACGCCCGGCACGAACTCCATCACCAAATAAGGCGCCTCGGCGTCGAACACGGCGTCCAGGATCTTGACCACATTCGGGTGCTGCAAGCGACCCGCCAAACTGGCCTCGGCAGCAAAAAAGTGGTCGCGCATGTTGGCGGCAGCGCCGCCGCTGCGGCTGGCGTCCTTCCAGGCCTTCACGCGCTTGATGGCCACGTCCTGCCCGCTCACCGGGTCGTTACCCAGGAACACATCGCTGGTAGCGCCCTCACCCAAGCGGCGCACCACCTTGAACTTGCCGATGTAGGCCGGTAGCTCCGACTCAGGCAGGGTGGTGCTGTGCGAAAAGCCGCTGGCTGGCAGCGAGTGCATGGGCAGGCTGGCAGAGGGGTCGATCACCATGGCATGCATGCTGCCATCAAAGACAAGCGCTGTCGCTCCATAGAATGCCCAGCATGATTCATGCCACCCAAGTGTTGCAAGCCGCCCTCCAGGCAGCGCTGCAACAGCTCGCCCCCGACAACACCCCTCTGGCCGCCTTCGAGGCGCCCAAGCAGGCCAGCCACGGCGACCTGGCCGTGACCGCCGCCATGGGCCTTGCCAAAGCCCTGAAAAAGAACCCGCGCGAGCTGGCCACCCAGTTGGTGGACTTGCTGAAGGCGCAAAGCGCCGTGCAGCAGTGGGTGGATGCGGTGGAAATCGCCGGGCCCGGCTTCATCAACCTGCGCCTCAAGCCCGCAGCCAAGCAAGCGGTGGTGGGCGAGGTACTGGCAGGGGGCGATTGCTTCGGCCAGCAGGCCAGCACCGGTAAGCAGGTGCTGCTGGAGTTCGTGTCGGCCAACCCCACCGGCCCGTTGCACGTGGGCCACGCGCGCCAAGCGGCGCTGGGTGACGCGCTGTCACACCTGCTGGCCACCCAAGGCCACAAAGTGGTGCGCGAGTTCTATTACAACGACGCTGGCGTGCAGATCGGCACCTTGGCCGCCTCGACCCAAGCCCGCTTGCAAGGGCTCAAGCCCGGCATGCCCGGCTGGCCCGAAAGCGCCTACAACGGCGACTACATCCTGGACATCGCCGACGCCTTCCTGCGCAAAGAAACGGTGCACGCCGACGACCGCGCCTTCACCGCCAGCGGCGATGTGGCCGACCTCGACAACATCCGCCAGTTCGCCGTGGCCTACCTGCGCCACGAACAAGACCTGGACCTGCAAGCCTTCGGCCTGAAGTTCGACCAGTACTTCCTGGAAAGCAGCGTCTACGCCGGCGGCCAGGTTGAAGCCGCCATGGCCCGCATGGCCCATGCCAGCTTCGAGGAGGGCGGCGCCCTGTGGCTGCGCACCACGCAGTGGGGCGACGACAAAGACCGCGTGATGAAGAAGAGCGACGGCACGCTCACCTATTTCGTGCCCGACGTGGCCTACCACGTCAACAAGTTCGAGCGCGGCTTCCACCAGTGCATCAACATCCAGGGCAGCGACCACCACGGCACCATCGCCCGCGTGCGTGCTGGCCTGCAGGCGCAGAACCTGGGCATCCCGCAAGGCTTCCCCGACTACCTGCTGCACAAGATGGTGACGGTGATGCGCGGCGGCCAAGAGGTCAAGATCAGCAAGCGCGCCGGCAGCTACGTGACGCTGCGCGACTTGATCGACTGGACCAGCCGCGACGCGGTGCGCTTCTTCCTGATCAGCCGCAAGGCCGACACCGAGTTCGTGTTCGACGTCGACTTGGCGCTCAAGCACTCCGACGAGAACCCGGTGTTCTACGTGCAGTACGCCCATGCCCGCATCTGTTCGGTGCTTCGCACTTGGGGTGGCACGCCTGGCGCACAGGCCGATGTTGCGCTGCTCACCGCCCCCACCGAACTGGCATTGATGACCCAGTTGGCGGCTTACCCGGCCATGCTGACCCGAGCGGCCGAGGGTCTGACGCCGCACGACGTCGCCTTCTACCTGCGCGACTTGGCCGGCGCCTTCCACAGCTACTACGCGGCCGAGCGCTTCATCGTCGACGATGCCGCGCTGTGCGCCGCCCGCATGGCCTTGCTGGCCGCCACCCGGCAGGTGATTGCCAACGCCCTTGGCGTGCTGGGCGTTAGCGCCCCTGAGTCCATGGCCCGCGACGAACCTACCGACGCTTCGAAAGCCTCCGCATGAAACCCCAAGGCAAGACCTCACCCTCCCAGCAACGCGGCGGCTTCGGCCTGGGCCTGATCGTCGGCGTGCTGCTGGGCTTGGCCATCGCGCTGGGCGTGGCGCTGTACGTCACCAAGGTGCCCATTCCCTTCGTCGACAAGGTGCCGCAACGCAGTGCCGAGCAAGATGAAGCCGAAGCGAAGGCCAACAAGAACTGGAACCCCAATGCGCCGTTGAGCACCGGCAACACCAAGCCCCCGAGGGCGGCCGCCAGTGGCGTGGTGGCGGCCAGTCCGGCGGCCACGGCCAGCGCGCCCGCTACCACCGCGGCGCCCACCACGACCCCGGCAGCCGCGGCCGCCGCGCCGGCCAAGCCCGCCAGTGGCACGGCGGCACCCGCTGCCACGGCCACAGCCAAGGCCGATCCCACCAACCCAGCCGCCGACAGCCGCTTCATCTATTTCATCCAGGCCGGCGCCTTCGTGCAACCTGCTGAGGCCGAGCAACAGCGCGCCAAGCTGGCGATGCAGGGCTTCAATGCCAAGGTGTACGAGCGCGAAAGCAACGGCCGCATCGTGTACCGGGTTCGCATCGGCCCCTTTGACACCAAGGCCGAGGCCGACAAGCTGCAGGCCGACGTGGAAGCCGCCGGCATGGAAGCATCGCTGGCGCGCGTGCAGCGCTGATCGGCGCGCGCTCGCAGCCCCCAACCCACCCTCTCACCCGCACAGGCAGTCCACCATGATCAACCGCCGTCAAGCCGCCCTGGCCACCGCCGCAGCCGCCACCGCCTTGGGTACCGTCCCTGCACTGGCGCAGCCCGTGGCCCTCAAGGAAGGCAGCAATTTCCGCCGCCTGCCGCAGCCGCTGCCCAGCACCCCGGGCAAGGTCGAAGTGGTCGAGTTCTTTTGGTACGGCTGCCCACACTGCTACTTGCTCGAGCCTTACTTGGAAGCCTGGACCAAAACGCTGCCGAAGCAAGTCGAGTTCCGTCCGGTGCACATCTTCATCCGCGAGCAGTCGCGCCCGCACCAGCGACTGGCTCATACGCTGCAGGTGATGGGCGTCGAGCACCGCGTGCGCATGCCGATCTTCAACGCCATCCACCAGCAGGGGAACCCGCTGGACACGCCCGAGCGCATGCTGCAACTGCTCACCCCGCTGGGCGTGGACGGCGCCAAGTTCATGGCCGCCTACAACTCGTTCGGCGTGAACTCGCGCGTCAACGGTGCGAACCAACTGGCCAATGCCTACCGTGTGGACGGTGTACCGGCTTTGGGCATTGGCGGGCAGTTCGTCACCTCGCCCGCCATGGCCCAAGAAGGCCAGCGCGTGGCCGAGGGCGAAGCCAACCGCCGTGCCTTGGCGATTGCTGACCAATTGATCGGTCGCTTGATCAAAGCGTGACGACCATGCGCAGCCGCTTGAGCTTGTGGACGGTGGGAGTGGGGCTGGCCCTGGCCTTGCCGGGGTCGGTGATGGCCGCGGCCGGCGACCGCACGCGCCCCGTCAACATCGAAAGCGATGGCGGCGGCGTTTACAACCAACGCACCGGTCGCACCGAGTTGTCGGGGCGCGTTGTCCTCACACAAGGCACGCTGCAGATGCGCTCGCGCCGCATGGAAGCGCAGCAGCGGGACGACGGCAGCACGTTCGCACTGGCCCAAGGCGACCCGACCGACCCCGTGCGCTTTGAACAGGCCCGAGACCTGCCCGGTGAACGCGTGACGGGCCAAGCCGAGCGCATCGAGTACGACAGCCGCGCTGAAACCGTGCGCTTCGTGGGTGGCGCCACGGTTCGCCGTATCAAAGATGGGCAAGTGGCCGACGAGGTCACGGGCGCGTCCATCATCTACAGCAGCCGCAGCGAAACCTTCTCGGTCGAGGGCGGGCAAACCGCACCGCAGGCCAATGGCCGGGTGCGCATCATCCTGATGCCGCGCGAAGCCGCCTCGGCACCGGCACCGGCCCCAGCCGGACCCGCTGTGCCCCTGCAAACCACACCCGCCCTCAGCCCCAAGCCGCCTACCCCCCGATGAGCGCCGCGGTCACCGACACCGTCTCGCGCCTCACCGCGCAAGGCTTGCAGAAGAGTTACGGCGTGCGCAAGGTCGTGAAAGACGTGCACCTGGCCGTGAGCGCGGGCGAAGTGGTGGGCTTGCTAGGCCCCAATGGCGCTGGCAAAACCACCACGTTCTACATGGTGGTGGGCTTGGTGCGGGCCGATGCCGGCACGATCGAAATCGACGGTCAGCCGATCCAGGGCCTGCCCATCCACCGCCGCTCGCGCCTGGGCCTGAGCTACCTGCCGCAGGAAGCCTCGATCTTCCGCAAGCTCAACGTGGCCGACAACATCCGCGCCGTGCTGGAACTGCAGCAGGACGAGGCCGGCAAACCCTGGCTTGCCGCCCGCATCGAAGCGTCGCTGGAGCAACTGTTGGGCGACCTGTCGATCGAGAAGCTGCGCGATGTACCGGCGCCGGCCCTGTCGGGTGGCGAACGCCGCCGGGTCGAGATCGCCCGCGCATTGGCCACGCAGCCTCGCTTCATCTTGCTGGATGAGCCGTTTGCCGGCGTCGACCCGATCGCCGTGCTGGAGATCCAGCGCATCATTGGCTTCTTGAAAGCGCGTGGCATCGGGGTGCTGATCACCGACCACAACGTGCGCGAAACCCTGGGCATCTGCGACCGCGCTTACATCATCAGCGAGGGTCGCGTGCTGGCCGAGGGGCAACCCGACGAGATCGTTGCCAACCCAGACGTCCGCAAGGTCTACCTGGGCGAGCACTTCAAGATGTGATGACGGTGCCCCCAGGCTTGTCGCTGCGCGCCTTCGCCACCCCCCGAGGGGGCTGCCCCGCCTTGGGGCGGCCCGGCGGCGGGGCTTGGGCGCCCCCAGGCTTGCCTCTGCACGCCGACCGCGGCTATGGGACTCGCGCATGAAGCCGACCCTTCAACTGCGCACCAGCCAGCACCTTTCGCTAACACCCCAGTTGCAGCAGTCGATCCGGCTGCTGCAACTCTCCACCATCGAACTGCAGCAAGAGGTTCAGCAGATGCTGGATGCCAACCCCTTGCTGGAGCTGGACGTCGACGACCACGAGCCCGGCCCCTCGATGGAGGCGCCGCCCAGCCTGAGCGCCGAAGTGGTCAGCGAAGAACGCGACAGCAGCGGCGCGGGTGACGAAACGCGTGAACTCAGCGGTGACGAGTTCGGCACCACCGAGCGCGACGACTGGGCCAACGGCACCGAGGGTGATGACTTTGACGGCATCCGCGACCTGCCCAGCAACGCCAGCGCCGGCCCTGGCGAGGGCGATGACGAGAACCGCGACTTCGACCCCGCCCACCTGACCCTGGCCGAGCACCTGCGCCAGCAACTGGTGGGCCGCAATTTGAGCGACACCGACCGCGCCGCCGTGTGGCTGCTGACCGATTCGCTCAACGAGGACGGTTACCTCGCCGACAGCCTGGACGACCTGGTGCTGGCCCTGGCCGGTGACGACCCCGAGGAGCGGGAAGAACTGCTCGAGCGCCTGCAAGTGGGCCTGGCCCTGCTGCAAAGCCTGGACCCCGCCGGCGTGGGGGCGCGCGACCTCAGCGACTGCCTGCTCATCCAGTTGCGGCGCTTGCCCCCCACCCCGTGCGCCAAGCTCGCGCAGGCCATCTGCAC
>CAZAIR010000068.1:0-12012 GCA_964485225.1 uncultured Burkholderiaceae bacterium | reverse complement strand
CAGGGCCGGGTCTTGCACGCCTGAAAGCAGGTCTTGCGCCTGGTTCAAGTCGATGAGCGTTTTGCCATTGCGTCGAGTCGCAGCATCGACCAAGGCTTGGGCCGGCATGTTGTGACCAGGGACAACAGGCTCGCTCATGCCGCACCGCCTTGCTGCTGCGCAGCAGAGGCTAGTTCAGCTGCGCGTGCCTGGCGAAACTCGGCTACGAGCCATGGTGCGATCACGGCGAAAAGCAACAGCGCCACCGCCAGGCACCCACGCTTTGAAGGGCGGGCGCTCATGCTGGAGCGCCCATGGCAACGGCGCGGGCCGGGGCGACACGGCCAGGGCGTGTGGTGGGCACACCGTGCTTCATGCCAAGCGCTACGGCAATGTTGTGGCTGGTGCCGCGCAGGCAGCGCTTGCGGCCGGCGAGGATTTCGCACACCAGCGAATATGGGTAACCGTTTTCACGGCACCACTGGGCAATGCTGATGCCCTGGTAATCAAGCTGGGCCTTGGCCTCGGCTGCTGAAAGTGGCTTTTTCATATTACGATGGTGTAAATAAGTGTTGATAGAAAAGGGGGCAATCAGTGAGCGACAGCAGAAACTTGGAAACATTGCTGGTGGCGCAGGTGCTGACGCTGGCTGAGTTGTTGAGGCAACAGGACGCAGCCAAGGCCATCGCTGGCGTGGACTACACGCTCAAAGCGGCAGGTTTGATCACAAGCCAGCGCGAACATGTGCTTGCAGCCGTTGCTGGAAAAGGCTAGTGGTGCAGTCGTGAACGGTGTGGAAGTTCATCAACACGCGGGCCATGTCGAGCACTTCAAGCGCCTCGCCCACGGAAAGGCCGTGCAGTGTTTCCAGCACCTGCAGGGCCAAGCCTTGGGAAAGGTAACGCCGCTCATCTTCTTCAGACCAGTTGTGCTGTTTGAGAAACTCGGCCGTGCCAAAGGCGGCTTGGGGTTGGCCTGCGCTGGGGCCGGTACCGTGCATTGCGCCAAGCCCAGTGGCCAGCCAGTCGCCACTGATACCCAGTTTCAAGATGAGCGCGCTCGCCTCTTTGGCGGTCAGGTTTTTGACACGCCCCGACGTCATGGACTTGACCCGCTCCAAGGGCACACCAAGCAGGTCAGCAAGATCGCGTTGCAGCAATTGGTGGGTGCGCATGATGTGACCGATGACCCCCGCGAGTGGTCTCTCAATCTGCGAAGGCACTGGAGGCTGAGGTGATGCGTTCATTTCTTTGGCCTTTGAGGGTGGTTCTAGGTCGTTCTAGGGCTTGGTGGGTGTGATTATGGTATTCATTTGAATACCCTGTCAACGATATAAGGATATTTTTTTGAATATCGGCGAAAGGCTGCGAGAAGAGCGAGAACGCCTCGGGTTAAGCCAGCCTGCGTTTGGCGAGATCGGTGGCGTGCAAAAACTTGCCCAGTCAAATTACGAGCAAGGAAAACGTGCTCCTGATGCCGACTACTTGGCGGCAATTGCAGGCGCTGGAGTGGATGTGCGCTATGTCATCACCGGTGAACGTGACTACGCTGCACCGACAGCTCTGACTGCCGAGGAACAAACCATGCTGGACTACTTCCGCCAGGCCAGCCCAGCGGTTCGCCGTGCAGCGCTGGGCGCGCTGATTGGTGCGCCCGCAGAGGCCGCTGGCACCAGCGTCAAAGCGACGGTGAAAAAGAGCTTTTTGGGCTTTGCCTCTGCCAAAGGTGGCAACAAGGGATGAGCGATGCCAACACGCCTGGCCAGCCCATTGCGGCCAAGGCCGAGGTGAGCCAAAGCGTGGTGAGTCTGGCCTTGGCCATTGGCCAGATCAACGTGTTCTCACCGTTTGGCGCGAAGCCAGACCCGTATGCCTGTGCGCCCACGCTGGCGCACGCCCAGATCGACTGGTTGTTGTCGGACGGTGGCTTTACGCCGCGCGAGCTGGCACCGGCACTGAAGCGCGAGATCCTCCAGTGGGATGAGCCCACGGCGCAGCTGGTGTGCGTGATGGGATGGGTGCGCTGGCTGGTGGCGGGTTTGGTGCTGACATTTGCACTGGGCTTTGCGCTGGCGGGCTGGGCGGTGATTGTGCTGGGCGAACATTCGTACACCTGGGCGGCGGTGACGCTGATGTGTGGGGTGTTTTCAGTGGCGGCGCTGCATTGGTTGCAGGTGTTTGTTTTTGGGCCCAGACGGGTGGCGCTGCGGGTGGTGCGCAAGCTGCGGGCAGAGGGGCTTTGAAATGTCAGGCGGAGAATTCTTCATCCTTGTGACTGGCGTGTGTCTACTGTGGTTAGTAGTTAGATATTTAGGGTTCAACCCTAATTGGCTAAGACCACTTGTTGGTGACTCGGAGCGCTTTATTGCTGAGCAAAAAACTGCAGCCGCAGGACGAGTTGCCGACTACCACCCACCAGTAACGGCAAAGGCAAAGGTAAGCGTGGTCGCCACCGGCGAAAACGCAGCATCGGCTGGTGCACAGGCATATGTCGAAAGAATGACTAGGCATCCTGTTCTGTTGGCCATCATGCCGATGTTGGAGCAGTCTGACTTTGATTCAGCAAGGCGCTACCTTCAAAAGATAGCCTATGGTCTCCCGAAGGCGACGCAGCAAGAGAAAGATGACTTCACGGCCGTCATGAGCGCTTTTGCAACCGTTGATCCGATGTATCAGAACTGCATGGCGTCTATCCTCCCTATAGTGGCTCAAAACCCCAACGGCTTAAAGCAAACGCTGCTTTACCCACACATGGCAGCTGCGCCAGACGCCGAGCATGCTAGGTACGTTCTGTACTTTGCCGATGAGCTTGGCGCGGTGCGCCGGGTCAAAAAAGGCAACAGCTACATCGTTTTTCCAGTCGGCCAAGAACCATGAAGTTATGGGTTGCCAAAAGGCCAAAGCACGGAGCATCAGACCTTTAAACCATCTCGCGTAGCCACGTTTTGAAAGGACTTTATGGCAATCGACAAACGCAGGAAAACGGTCACCTACAAGATGGTGAGCTTCACCACCAAAGGTGAAAAACTGAAGCCGCGTTTGGATGCTGCTCTGAAGAAATTCAGGCAGATGAAACATCGCATGCAAGACTTAGCTGGTGAGGGAGAGAAGCCGATCTGGCGACTTGCCGGGCTGGAGAAAATAGAGTCAGGCATCACCTTTAGTACGCTGCTTCAGTACGTACCAGGCAGCAAACCAAGGCTACTGATTGACGACCCTGAAGCCACCAGAATCCAGATTGAACAGTTCGCAACACCCAAAACCGACTCTGGAAAACGTCGTGAGCCCATGGAGGGGCTGCTCTACTTTGCAGTGACGGACAACCACCTTGTTTTGCTGCAGTCGTCTGGATTGCGTTCGAGCCACCTGGAAGCCTACTTGACCTGGCTGCTGCGCAAAGCAGCGGTTCTGGAAGAGACGAATGTCTTGCGCCTGAACGACCAACCACCTCCAGCAGTGGCTAAGAAGATGATGAATCGCGCGGTCAAGAGCCTTGATGTTGGGGGCGATCTATTGCCCGTATCTTCGTTTCCAACAGCCAATTCGGTACTCGTCCCTGCCCTTGCCGAAACAACCAAAACAAAGACGTTGGTCACGACTCTCTCGGCTACGAAGGATGGGGTTTATGAGTTCATCAAAGGCATTGTGGGGCCCGACAAGGCAGCGAAGTTCGACACTGAAGCGCTCGCTGGGTCCAACATTGAATATTCACTGCACGTGACCTACAAAGGCAAGACAACCGACAATGGGCAGCGGCTGATGAATACGCTTGCTGCGGCGTTCCGTCATGCGGATGATGTAGACACCACGATCTCGCTGGTGGGCGGTGGCAAGATTACCGGCGATGAAATCAGGCTTTCAGGACCAGTTGTCCTGGATTTTTATGATGGCGCACCCAGCACTGACGAAGTCTACGAGGCGATGCGAACATGGTTGATGGAAAAACTGACGTCGAAGGAAGTCAAGGGCTGATTGCTGGCTTGGCCGTCCCACGCCCGGTTTCCCGTGCGCTGATTTGGATCGCCTTTCTTGGCCTCAGCCAATTGGCTTGGGTCTACCTTGACATTAAGCTGCTCGCAGTGCTTTCAGCGCAGGGAATGTCTCTGTGCGCGATGTGCCTTACTGCCGTCTGGAGCTTGCGAGATAAGGCGCCAGACCTGCTGGGCAGTATGAACCTCGACTCTCATGAGCTGGCCGCCGTCACGAAGTTGGCTGATGAACTGTCGACCAAAAGCGTTCCGAGGGCGGTCTGGGTGGCGCTGTGTTTTCTGATGGTTGGTAGCACGGCGGCGCTTGCGCAACTGGCGAGCTCAGCATTGCAGTGGGTGGTTCTTTTAGGTGGTGTGGCTTTGGCGGAATCCGTGTATGCCTTTTGGATCACCAGCCACCTGACTCGGGAGCTGCGTGCATGGCGCAATCGCAAGCAGATTGAAGCCCAGGAAGACCGTGAGCACAAGTCGCAGCTGGAACGCCTGAAAACATCGGTACCGATAGGCGAGTATGAAACTGACACTTCCCACCTTGGCCCGGCGGGCGAGCTTAAATCTGCGCCCTGAATTTCGGTAGACCTCAGGAACGGTCTATCAGTAGATCAGCGCATCTGACCTGCCAACCACAGGCAAGCCGTGCTGGCTGGATGTTCGGCAGTTTCACCGCCCACCACCCGGCCAATAAATGACGCGCGACATTTAGCGCGGCACGCGCGCGCGCGGCACAGTGCCGTGCATGACAGCGCGCAATCCACATCCATCTGATTCCGGTGCCTGCGGGCAGTGCAAGCACTTCTCGTGTGTGCCGGGGCATGCGCTCGCTGCTCATGGGTTTGGCCCGTGTGCGTTTCGCCCCAAGTGGGTGAGCATGAGCATGCACGCACCTTGCCATTTTTCACCAACGCGGTTTGCCGTGAAAACGGTAGAGGTGGCAGCACATGTCAAATGATTCTTCACGGCCCGACCAGGCCAAACGCTTTTCCTTCCCCACCCTGAAAGTGCGCGCCCCACGCCTGTGGGGGTGGATTCTGGTCTCTATTGTTTTGTTGCTGGTGGTGGCCTGGGTGGCGCCGCAGCAGCTGCCGGTGAGTGTCTACAAGCTCAGCCTGGTGAGCATGGCTGGCGTGGTGGGCTACTGGCTGGACCGCAGCATGTTTCCGTACGCGCGCCCGGACGTTTTTCTGGCGATGAGTGAGCCGTTTGATGTGGGCCTGGACGGGCCCGACGGGCATCTGTCGTGCGACCCAGAAGACGGCTTGTGCACGCTGGAAACCGTGCCGGACGCGCCGCTGCTGCAGCTGGCGGCGCACAGTATGTTGCGGCGCGCGGTGATTGTGGGCGCGGCGATGCTGGCCATGGGCCTGGGTGCTTGACCATGGGCTGGCGCCACCTTTCAGCCTGGTTGTTGGTGACGGTGCTGGCCGTATTGACGGCGGGCTTGTCTTTACCTGCAACCGCCCAACCGGTTCCAGCTGCCGCGAACAAGTACCGGGCCGACCTGGTGCGGGCGGCGCACAGCCAGTGGGGCTTGAATGCGCCCGTGGCGGTCTTGGCCGCACAGGTGCACCAGGAGAGCGGCTGGAACCCGGTGGCGGTGAGCCACGTGGGCGCGGCTGGGCTGGCCCAATTCATGCCGGCCACGGCGACCTGGTGGTGCGAAACCATGGGACAGCCGCGCAGCGCTTGCCTGCCAACCAACCCGACGTGGGCGCTGCGCGCGATGGTGGGTTACGACCTGTGGCTGTACGAGCGCACGCCAGCAAGGTACTCGGCGTTTGACCGGATGTGGGTGACCCTGCGTGCCTACAACGGCGGACTGGGCCACTGGCAGGCAGAAGCCCGCGCAGCTGGGCAGGTACCTACACGGGCGGCGGTGGATGCGCGGTGCGGGAGTGCACGCCGCCACGTGAGCCACTGCCGAGAAAACCTCGGGTACCCGGACCGCATTTTGGTGACCTTGGCACCTCGCTATGCGGCCTGGGGCCCGCTGGTGGAGATCCGCCAATGAAGGGCATATACCAACTGTTTTTTTCTTTGCTGTTGGCGTTTGCCTGTAGCTGGGCTTGCTACTTTTTTGGCCTGCACCAGGGCAAGTTGCTTGAGGCGGGAAAACGCGACGCAGCGGTGGTGAAGGACATGTCCACGCTGCTTGATTCTCACAAAGCCCTGGTGCAGCGCGCCAACCAGGCGAGCCAGGCCATGCGCACTGCAACCTGGCAGCGGGCGCAGCAGGACGCGCAAACCACTCAGGAGTTGACCCATGTATTGCAAGCCACTGCGCCTGTGCGCGCTGATTGCGTGTTTGACGCTGGCGTCTTGCGCCAGCTCGAAGTCGCCCGTGGCCGGGCTGCCGACGCCGCTGCCCACGGAATACGCGCAACGGTGCCCGGCGCCGCTAGCGGGACCCCGTGACGCTGGCATGGACGCTGTGGCCTTGGCGCTGAAAGAGATGTACGACACCTACGGGCTGTGCGCAGGCCGGATGGCGAATTTGCTGGACTGGCTGGAGCAAGCGAGATGAGGATTGAAGTTGAATTTTGGCAACTGGTGACTTTGCTGGTGGCCTTCTTCGGGGCGTGCGCGGGCGCAGGCAAGCTGCTGCTGGCCCAGGCGCAACGCCACATTGATGAGCGGTTCAAAGCCCAGGAGCAGGCACGCACCACGAACCACGACCAGCTCTCACGGCGACTGGACAGCATGGAGTCGGCTTACCGGCAGGAGGCGGGCCAGTGGAAGCAGGTCGAGCGCGATCTGTTGGTGCTGAAGTCGGAGTTGCCACTGAACTACGTGCGGCGGGAAGACTACATCCGGGGCCAGAGCGTCATTGAAGCAAAGCTGGACGCGCTGGGTACCAAGTTTGAAAACATGAACCTGCGGGCGCTGGTGAATGGGGGCAACCATGCAAATTGATGAGGCTCGCGTACGACGCGAGGCGCTGCGCTGGCTGATTCTGCTGACGCTGAACAACGCCCGGCCCACTGGCCACTACGACGGCCCGGTGCTGACGGTGGCGCAGTCTGTTTACCCCGATGCGACCGCGCAGGAATTGCGCCGCGAGCTGGACTACCTGGCAGACCGTGAGCTGGTAGAGGTGAAGCAATTGCCCACCGGCCCGTGGCACTGCCGCCTGACGCGCGACGGTGTGGACGTGGCGGAATACACGGTGGACTGCGAGCCTGGCATTGCCCGGCCGGTGAAGTACTGGTAACGCCATGGGCCGCAAAAGCTCCATCAGCCGCTTGCCAACGGAAGTCAAGGCGTACATCGAGGCGATGCTGGCCACTGGCGCTCAAACCCTGGACGAGCTGATCGCCGACCTGCAGGAGCGTTACCCGGCAGTGGCCAGTGGCGGCAACCTGCCCAGCCGGAGCGCGGTGCACCGGTACGGGCAAAAGCTGGACCGGCGGCTCTCGGCGATCAAGGCGAGCACTGAGGCCGCCAAGCTGATCCGCGCCCAGGCCGGTGACGATGAAGACGCCCGCAGTGAGGCGCTGACAGCCTTGGTGCAGACCGAGCTGTTTGAAGCGATCTTGAATCTGCAGGAAGCAGACGACCCCGACCTCGACCCCGGCGAACGGGTAGGCATGCTGAGTAGCGCGGCCAAGAACATCGCCACGCTGACGCGCAGCAGCGTGGGGCTCAAGAAGTTTCAGGGCGAGGTGCGCCAGCGTGCCCAGGCAGCAGCTGCGAACGTGGAAAAGATCGCCAAGAAAGGCGGGCTGTCTGCCGAGTCTGTCGAGCAGCTGCGCCGCGAGATTTTGGGTATTGCGACGTAACCGTTTTTCATCAACCAGGAGCCATCATGATCGATTCAATCATCAAACCGACCGTGGGCCGCAAGGTCTGGTACCGGCCCAGCAAGACCGACCTCCAGGGACCAATTCCCATGGCGGTCTGTGGTTCGGTGCAGGCGGGAACAGCAGAGCCACTTGACGCTACCGTGGTGGCCGTTTGGGGCGACCGCTGCGTGAACATTCTGGTGTTGGACAGCCAGGCAAAGCCGTTCCCTAAAACCTCGGTCACGCTGTTGCAACCCGGTGATGAGCCGCCCAAGGATGGCGAGGGCAATGTGGTTGGCGGCTACGTTGAGTGGATGCCGTTTCAAACGGCTAAGCCAGCGAAGTAATGGCCGCTGCCGCCGTACCTCTCGACTTGCCCAACACCGCGCTGCTGGCCGTTCCAGCCGCGCTGATGGGCTACCAGCAGCGCTGGGTGGCCGACACATCGCCATTGAAGGTGATGGAGAAGTCGCGTCGCACCGGGCTGACCTGGGGCGAGGCGTCGGACAACGTGTTGACAGCGGCCTCCAGCCGCAGTGCGGGCGGGCAAAACGTTTACTACATCGCCTACAACCAGGACATGACGATTGAATACATCCAGGCCTGCGCGATGTGGGCAAGGGTATTCAACTATGCGGCGGGCGAGGTGGAAGAAGGCTTCTGGGACGGCGACGACGAGGCGGACAAAAACATCAAGACTTACACGATCCGGTTCCCGGCCTCGGGCTTCCGGATCGTGGCGCTGAGCAGCCGGCCGTCGAACCTGCGTGGCCGCCAGGGCACCATCGTGATTGACGAGGCGGCTTTTCACGAAAAGCTGGCCGAGCTGCTGAAAGCGGCGCTGGCGATGGTGATCTGGGGCGGGCGTGTGCGGGTGATCAGCACGCACAACGGTGTGGAAAACGCATTCAACGAACTGGTGACGGACATACGCGCTGGCAAGCGCCAAGGGACGGTGCACCGGGTGACGTTCCAGGAAGCAGTGGCCGATGGTCTGTACCGCCGCGTGTGCATGCGCCTGGGCACAGCCTGGAATGAGGCGGAACAGGTCGACTGGGTGGCGGGCGTGTACGCGCTGTATGGCGACGGTGCAAACGAGGAGCTGGACTGTGTGCCTGCGCATTCGGGTGGGGCCTGGTTGTCGCGGGCGCTGATCGAGTCGCGGATGGTGGCCACCACACCGGTGCTGCGGTGGGAGTGCAAGCCGGGGTTTGAGGTGCTGCCTGACCACATTCGCAAGGCGGATGCACAGGACTGGCTGGAGGGCCAGATGCGCCCTTTGTTGGAGGCCATGCCAGCGGATGTGATCAGCTTCGATGGGGAAGACTTCGGGCGGTCTGGCGATCTCTCAGTGCATGTGCCGCTGCTGCAGCACCAGAACCTGGTGCGGCGGGTGCCTTTTGTGGTGGAACTGCGCAATGTGCCGTTCCGCCAGCAGGAGCAGATTGCGTTTTACCTGCTGGACCGTCTGCCGCGTTTCATGGGCGGCGCGTTTGACGCGCGGGGCAATGGCCAGTATCTGGCTGAGGTGGCCATGCAGCGCTACGGGGCCAGCCGCATACAGCAGGTGATGCTGTCAGAGGGCTGGTACCGGGAGCACATGCCGCCGGTGAAGGCCGCGTTGGAGGACGGCACGCTGCAGGACCTGCCGAAAGACGCTGACGTGCTGGCGGACCTGCGCGCGGTGCAGGTGGTGCGTGGTGTGCCGCGCATACCGGACGTACGCAGCACGGGCGGCGACAAGGGCAAGCGCCACGGCGACGCGGCGGTGGCTTTGGCGCTGGCCTACTTTGCCAGCCGAGAAATCAATATAGGCCAGCCCTTTGCGGCCAGCCGGCCGAGGCGCTCTGGCCCTGCTGGCGCGTTGGTAGGCTTTGGTTCAACCAGCCTGGCTGGCTACTGAGGAATCTTCAATGCCACTCTATTCAACCGACGCTATTGCGACCCGTGCGCGTAGCCTGGACTTTTCTGCGCTGGGTTTGTGGTTGCCCAACCCAGACCCCATCCTGAAGGCGCTGGGCAAAGACATCGTTGTGTACCGCGACCTGATGGCCGACTCGCATGTGGGCGCGTGTGTGCGCCGGCGCAAGAGCGCGGTGCAGGCGCTGGAATGGGGGCTTGACCGGGACCAGGCCAGAAGTAGGGTGGCCAAGTCCGTGGAGGACATGCTGGATGACCTGGACATGCAGCGGCTTGTGGCGCAGTGCACCAACGCGTCGCTGTTTGGCTACCAACCGTTGGAAGTGGTGTGGCGCAAGGTGGGCGCCACCATAGCCCCGGTGGAGATTGAGGCGCGGCCGCCTGAGTGGTTCCACTTCGATTCGGACAACCAGCTGCGATTCAAATCACGTCAGGAACCATCGCTGGGTGAAGACCTGAGGCAGTACCCGCGCAAGTTTTTGCTGCCCAGGCAGGACCACACCTACCAGAACCCGTATGGGATTGCCGACCTGAGTCTGTGCTACTGGCCGGTGGTGTTCAAAAAAGGGAGCATGAAGTTCTGGCTGGCGTTTGCCGAGAAGTTTGGCAGCGCCTTCAGCGTGGGCAAGCTTCCGCGCAACTCCTCAGCGTCTGAGCGAGCCGAGTTGCTGGACAGCCTGGAGCGGTTGATTCAAGACGGGGTGACGGCCATTCCCGATGATGGCAGTGTGGAGCTGCTGGAAATGGCGGGCAAGTCAGCAAGCGCAGACCTGTACGAGCGGCTGGTGATGCACTGCCGTAGCGAGATCACGATTGCACTGCTGGGGCAGGACCAGACCACCGAGGCCGAGGCGAACAAGGCCAGTGCCACCGCCGGGCTGGAGGTGACGCACGAGTTGCGCGATGCAGACGCCAAGATCGTTGCGGCGGCGATCAACCAGTTGATCCGCTGGGTGGTGGATGTGAATTTTGGCGAGGGCACTCCGGCACCGGTCTTCAGCCTGTGGGACCAGGAGGCACAGGACCAGCTGCAAGCGCAGCGCGACAAAAGCAACTATGAGGCGGGCGCGCGCTTCACCAACACCTACTGGGAGCGGAACTATGGCTACCAAGCCGGTGATCTGGCCGCCAGCGCGCCTGTTGAGCCGCAAGACGCCCCAGCTGCAGCGCCTGCGGTGGCTTTTGCTCAGGCAGATGATGGTGTGGGCAACCGACTGATGGACGATCTGGAAGCGCTGGACATGGCGGGCGCTGAGACCTGGGGTGCGTTGGTGGCGGAAATTGGCGACCTGGTGGCCCAGGCCAGCACGCTGGAGGCGCTGCAGAAGGCTTTGCTGCAGGCCTACGGTGCCCTGGACGAAGCAGAACTGGTTCGGGTGATGGAGGCGGCTTACGCGCTGGCGCAGCTCAAGGGAATGGACGATGTGGCGAACGCGCGTGTTGGCGGAAACGCCTCAGCTTGACAATTCAGATGGCCACCACGTTCGCGTTCAACACACCTTTTGAAGCGCAGGTTGAATTCCTGCGTAACAAGCTGCGCCTGCCAACCGAGCGGTGGGATGACATTCAGCGCAGCGCGCACGACCGTGCGTTCATCGTCGCTGGTGCGGCCAAAGCGGAGCTGCTGGCTGACCTGCATGAAGCGGTGGTGCGGGCGGCGCAAGAGGGCCGTGGGCTGGATGCCTTCCGCAAGGACTTCGCGCAGATCGTGGCACGCAATGGTTGGACTGGTTTCACTGGCGAGGGGAGCGCAGCAGGCATTGCATGGCGCACCCGGGTGATTCACCAAACGAACATGAGCACCAGCTACGCGGCGGGCCGCTGGCGGCAGTTGAATGACCCGAGCTACCGGCGGCTGCGCCCATATTGGCGCTATGTGCATTCCGGTGCGGAACACCCGCGCGAGAAGCACAAAGAGTGGGGCGACATGCGGCTGACGTTGCGCTTCGACCACCCGTTTTGGCAAACGCACTTTCCGCCGAACGGGTGGGGTTGCGAATGCCGCGTAGTGGCGGTGGACAAGGCCGTGGGCGATGCGCTGGGCCCGCAGGAGCCACCGGCCGGCTGGAATGTGCGCGATGCCAAGGGGCGACTGCCTGGCATAGACGCCGGGTTCGACTACGCGCCTGGTGCCAACGCGGAACAGCCGCTGCAAGCGCTGGTGGACGCCAAGCTGCTGAAGCTGGATGCGCCGATTGGCGCGGCGATGTGGCAAGCCTTGAAGCCTACGCTGCTGGCTGAGCGATCACGGGCCTGGGCGATGGTGGTTGACGCCACACTGGCGCGCATGACGGCGCTGGGCGATGCCACGCTGGTGCACACGGTGGAGCCGCTGACTTTGGCGAC